>JBDRTM010000493.1:0-5722 GCA_043824065.1 Planctomycetota bacterium
TACCCTCGCGAAGGGGGGCACTTCTGTCGCTCTCGATCCCGCGGTCCAGGGCGCCATCGGCAACCAACCCATCGGAGCAGAGAATAGACCCTTTGATGGAATAATCGATGACGTGCGTATCTACACAAAGGCCCTGACCGAAGCAGAGCTTGCTGAAGTAATGGCAGGTCCGCCGGCCCCGTTGGCAGCCGGGCCGGATCCTGCTGAGGGCGTGACTCTTGAGCAGAACTGGACCAGCCTGAGCTGGCAGCCCGGAACATGGGCCGTCTCCCACGACCTGTACTTCGGTACTGATTATGACGCTGTAGAACAGGGCGCAGAAGGCACATTTATCGGCAATACCACGTCACCCCTCCAGATAGTCGGTTTTCCGGGCTTCCCGGCTCCGGAAGGCCTTCAGCCCGGCACGACGTACTACTGGCGCGTGGATGAGGTCAACCCGGACAATCCGGACAGCCCGTGGAAGGGCATTGTCTGGAGCTTCACACTGCCTCCGCGCACGGCATACAACCCGGTTCCACCCGAGACTATGAAGTTTGTCCAGACGAATGCACAGTTGAGCTGGACAGCCAAATGGGGCGCCGCTCTGTTCAGCGTTTACTTCGGTATCGACCCGGCAGAGGTGGAAAATGCCACGGGGGCTGCACCCAGCGGGAAGTTGACCTTCGATCCCGGTCCTTTGGAACTCGATTCGACCTATTACTGGCGGGTAGATTCGTTTGACGGTGCCACCTGGAGTACGGGTAACGTATGGAGCTTCACCACGACAAGACCGGGGGGCGGCCTCGTGGGCGAATATGCCAACTATGCCGGCGGCATACCGGATCCGCCTGAATCACCCTTCCGGAATATCGCACTGACCCGTATTGACCCCGGCATCAACTTCAGCTGGGGTAGTGGTTCACCTGAGCCTGACGTGATCAATACTGACGACTTTGCCGTGCGCTGGACGGGTGAATTGGAGGTGCCGTTGACCGGGAGATATATCTTCAAGGCCACGACCGATGACGGTGTGCTTTTCTGGGTCAATGGCGTAGAAATGGCGGATTCGTGGCGTACACAAGCTGTCGAGGAGCAGTCAGGCACGATTGAGCTGGTGGCGGGCGAATTCGCATCGCTCAAGATGTTGTACTTCGCCACCACCGGCAATGCTCAGGCCGAGCTGCGCTGGGCGCATGATTCGTTTCTGCTGCAGATCATCCCGGCCGCAGCCCTATCACCGCCGATACGGGCCGGTTTACCCAAGCCGGCGAATCAGGCTGTGAATGTAACCCAGGCACCTGTCCTCAAGTGGACAGCCGGCGGTCATGCGGCCGAACATGACGTGTATCTCGGTACGGACGCAGCCGCTGTTGCCGGCGCGGACAGTGGTACGGCAGACATCTACCAAGGTCGCCAGACTACGATGAGCTTTTCACCTGCAAAGCTCGATTGGAACACGACCTACTACTGGCGCATCGATGAGGTCAATAACCTCAATCCCGATAGTCCGTGGGTGGGCAATGTCTGGAGCTTTACGACAGCCAACTTCCTTATCGTGGACGATTTTGAGGACTACGACGCTTACGAGGACCAGATATGGTTCGCCTGGCGTGATGGGCTTGGCTATGGTACGCCGGGTGTTGAACCCTACGCTGGCGGTAACGGGACCGGCTCGGCTGTTGGCGATGAAAACACACCCTCTTACACTGAGGAAACTATCGTTCACGGTGGCAACCAGTCGATGCCGTTCTTCTACGACAACAGCATCCTCAGGTATTCGGAGGCGGAGCTGACGTTGACTTATCCGCGTGACTGGACCGAAAAAGGTGTCAACAGACTGACGATTTGGTTCAGAAGCGATTCAGCTAACGCCGCTGAGCCGATGTATGTCGTTCTCAACGGCAGTGCGGTGGTCACCCATGTTAATCCTAATGCAGCCCAGATAGAAGAGTGGACCGAATGGAATATTGACCTGCAGGCATTCGCAGACCAGGGTGTGAATCTTGCCAATGTCAATACGATTGCCCTTGGTCTTGGTAACAGGAATCCCGATGTTTCGGGACAGGCCGGCGGTTCAGGTCAGATGTACTTCGATGACATTCGGCTGTATCGGTAGGTCCCATGGGGACTAGTACTCTGTTACATATGTTTTGAGGTTTTGTCATGCTGAGCTGTAAGGCGAAGTATCTGGGCTAAGCCACAGAGATTCTTCGCTGCGCTCAGAATGACATCTATCATTTGAGCAGTAACAGACCACTAGTGCCTTGAGGGTTGTCATTCCGCACTTGATGCGGAATCCAGTACCATCAATAAGTCTGGATTCCCACTCCTTCGACCCATTCGACTGCGCTCAGGGCAGGCTTTGCTCAGGACAGGTTTTCGCGGGAATGACAAACCATCATTTGAGCCTTGAGAGAGCGTTAGGTTCCACCAATCATACGTGCGGACAAGGTTGGCAATATAAGGCAGATTGCTTGGGACTGATGGGGCTGCCGATTTTCCTCTGGAGGTACACCATGATCGTATTGAATCCCTCAATCCACCAGCCCTTTATATATTTTCATCCGGACAGGGCAGCATGTGGTATCAATCGCGTAAGATTTGTGCAGTTTTTTTGAAGAGCAAGCCTGCAATTTTTGCAGGACGTCCTAAAGCATTTTGATTTATAAAGCATTTAATATTGGCATTGATTTTTCCTGAAAATTGCTGTAAAATTTGCTCTAAATGGAATTGCAGAATTTGATATAAATCATTGTGAATGAACAAGGGCGAAATTTTTTAGGAGGCACAGTTTTAAAAATGAAATCTAAAAAAAACATGAACCGCCGTGAATTACTGGAATCTGCAGTTGTTTCTTCAATAGCGTTTACAGTGGTTCCCAGGCACGTATTGGGAGGCCCGAATTATGTAGCTCCGAGTGATAAGGTAACCGTTGCCAATATCGGATGCGGCACACAAGGCCTTCGTGAAATGCCGGGTATGCTTGAAAACCCGGATGTACAGATCGTGGCAGTATGCGACCCGAATAAATTTACTACCAATTACATTGATTGGTCGTCAAACGGCATCCGAAACGGCATCCGTAGAACATTGGATGACCCGACTTGGGGTGCAGGTATTGAAGGTATTCCCGGGGGGCGTGACATAGGCCGGGAGTACGTGGAAAAGTAGTACGCTAAAAACCTGCCTTCCGGGAAATACCAGGGATGTAATTCTTATGAGGATTTCCGTGAATTGCTCGATAAGGAAAAAGACCTGGATGCCGTAAAAATCATGACACCGGACCATCTTCATGCTACGGTAGCCATTGCCGCCATGAAAAAAGGAAAGCACGTCGTTACCCATAAGCCAATTGCCAACAGGATATCGGAAGGAAGGCTGACCATTGAAACGGCCCGCCGGAAAAAGGTCATAACGCATTTTCTGGCCTGGAGCAACAGACGTGAAAATGAGCTGACGCTGAAATGGATCAAGGACGGCGTAATTGGTACACTTACGGAAATACATAACTGGTCGCACAGACCCGTGTGGCCCCAATGGACATCCAATCCTACGGATACCCCTGCCATACCAAAGGGATTCAACTGGGAACTGTGGTTAGGACCTGTACCGGATCGTCCTTATCACCCGAATTATACACATAACGTTTTTCGCGGCTGGTATGATTTCGGTGGTGGTAGTATTGCAGATATGGGACATTACAGCCTGTTTCCTTTATTCCTGACCCTTGGTATAGAGACCCCGCCGATCAGCGCCAAGGCCTATGGAACAACTACGCGGACCATCGTCGATAACGTGAGCCGGGCAGTGAACAATAACGTGGCCTTCCCCTACTCTTGCATGATCCGGTTCAAGTTCCCGAAACAGAAATATTTGCCTGCTTTTGAACTCTTTTGGTACGATGGAGGCATGAAGCCCTTTCCTCCGGAAGAACTGGAGGTAGATAATAAATCGTTACCGGGGGAAGGAATGATGTTTGTGGGTGACAAAGGCAAGATCCTGGCCGGCTTCCGTGGTGAAAAACCACAGATTATCCCGGAGAAGAAAATGCAGGCTTATGCCGGAGAAAAAGAGGTCCAGGAAGTAGAACGGCGAAGAAGGTCAAACACTTGGGTAAAGTCCATCAAAAACAAGGAAGAATCACCCGGCAGTTTCCTGCTGGCGGGTCCTGTTACGGAAACCATCAACCTCGGTGCGGTAGCGTTAAGGGCAGGAAGAAAAGTGGATTATGATGCCGGAAGCATGAAAATAACCAACTTTCAGGAAGCAAATAAATATCTGACCCGGGAATACAGGAAGGGTTGGGAGCTTTGAAAATATATCTGATAAATTAGCAACTATTTATGAAAACTGGCCGAGAATAGTGAAAGAGGGTTTCTAATGAATACTCTTATAAAACAGATGAGCGATTTCAGGAATAATTTTTTAATGATATTGGCAGTCTTTGCAGTACTTGTAGGTTGCGGGCCGGCTAAGCATCAGACCGGCACGGCGACTATGGGCCCGATCGAAATCTTCGAAACCAGCCAAGGCTTTGTCATAACAGAAGGTAAAGCAAAAGTAATGTTATATCAGCGTGAACACAAATCCCTGAATGGAAAATATTCGCGTGCCAATTACATTCATCCCCTCTACGGCCTCGATGGCGAGACCCTGACAGAGGACTTCCCAACCGACCACCTACATCATCGCGGCATATTTTGGGCCTGGCACCAGGTATGGCTCGGCGATAGAAGACTTGGGGACCCTTGGGCTGCAAAAGACTTTTTATGGGATGTCTACGATACCAAAATCTTACCCGTAGATTCCAAGTCACGTGCTCTTCAGGTTCACGTTTACTGGAAATCACCGCTCTGGACCGATGCAAATGGAAAGCAAAAAGCCTTTGTAAAAGAGACGACAACCATCCGGGTTTATCCTGCCCGGGACGACATACGCAAGGTAGACTTCCAGATTAATCTGCTTGCTCTGGAGGATGGTGTTCGTATCGGCGGCTCCGAAGACGACAAGGGCTACGGTGGTTTCACAACAAGAATACTATTGCCCGACGGCCTTTCGTTCACTGGCTCCAACGGCCCCGTGGAACCCAATAGATTGTCCGTAGAAGCCGGCCCCTGGCTGGACTTCTCTGGCAATTTCAATAAGGATGGCAAGGTGAGCGGCTTGGCAATACTATGTCATAATTCCTCGCCTGGCTATCCCCAGCGATGGATACTTAGGGGAAAGGCAAGTGCCCAGAATCCCGTTTATCCTGGCCGTCACCCGATTTTGCGCGCGCGCGAAAAACCACTCGTGCTGCGTTATCGCCTTATTATCCACCGCGGAAATGTCCACCAGGTAAATCTTGACAAATTACAGGCCGAATATAATAGCTAACTTCTCCCACTCACCGAAGATAAGCCCATTTGTCCGTGCTATCTGGTCTGTACCAGAACAGCTTCCAGTACTCCCTGTCCGTTTCAAAAATAATGAGATTTACATACCTGAAGTGCTTATTGCCGCGCGGGCCATGAAAATGGCGATGGAATTCCTTGAGCCGGAGCTTATCAAGGCCGGCGTCAAGCCGGTCGGAAAGTTTCTTATAGCAACCGTCCAGGGCGATTTGCACGACATCGGCAAAAATTTAGTGGCAATGATGCTCAAAGGTGCGGGTTTTGAAGTTATTGACCTCGGCGTGGATATCGGGCCTGAAAAGTTTGTTGAGCAGGTAAAGGCTAAGGGTGCCCAGCTTGTCGGCATG
>JBDRTM010000494.1:0-2449 GCA_043824065.1 Planctomycetota bacterium
CGGAATTCTCGCGTACATTCGGCTAATCATATCAACATAAGGGTAGTCAACCGGATCCCCCGCTGCCCCTTCGTAGTGAATGGGGCGAGTCGGGTCATATTCTTTTATCCACGCCGACATCGCAGCATGGTTCGGCCCACAGCCCGTCTCGTTGCCAAGCGACCAACAAATGACAGATGGATGATTCTTATCACGCTCGACCATACGTATAGCCCGTTCCACAAAGGCACTATGCCAGCCGGCGACGTTTGAGAGGTGGCCTTTCAGGCCATGCGATTCAAGGTTGGCCTCGTCGATCAGATAAATCCCATACTTCTCGCACAGGTCGTACCAGGTGGGGTCGTCAGGATAATGTGATGTGCGCACAGCGTTAATATTATGCTGCTTAAGCAGCTTGATATCCTGTATCATTCGGCTGGTAGGGATGGCTCGACCGTGGTCCGGGTCGTGTTCATGACGGTTCACACCGAAAAGCTTAATCGATCGGCCATTGATTAATAATTGACCGTCTTTTATCTCTACCTTTCGAAAGCCCACCCGGCAGCTTTCGGCCTCAATAGTCTTGCCTTTGGCATCCTTGAGAGTCAAGACCAATGTGTACAGGTTCGGAAACTCAGCAGACCACTTCTTAGGGTTGCTGACCTTATGTTCTAAAAGCGCAAACTTCACATTGTCTCTTTGCGGATATTTCTCGTCGATGATGGAAGAGACAGTTCTGGATAGTGGTTTGGGCAACACAGCTTCTGTTTCTGGGTCATAGAGTTGAGCTTCAATAGTCCATCCCTCGAGACTTTGGTCGGTAAAATTGGTAATCTTCGGACGAATCATCAAAGTTGCATCAATGTAGCGGTCGTCGAGATCGGTCCGGACGAAAAAGTCACGGATGTGCACTTGTGGCGTGGCGAATAGATAGACGTTTCGATAAATGCCGCTGAGCCTCCACATGTCCTGGTCTTCAAGATAGCTGCCGTCGGACCAGCGATAGACTTCAACAGCAAGTATGTTTTCACCGGACTTGAGGTATTGAGTGATATTGAATTCAGCCGGCGTCATGCTGTCCTGGCTATAGCCGGCCTTTTGACCGTTGACCCATAGATAGAAGGCGCTTTTGACACCATCGAAGTGAAGGAAAATCTGGCGGTTTTTCCATTCCTCGGAGATTGTGAATCCTCTTCGGTAGGAACCGACGGGATTGTAATCATGAGGGATATAGGGCGGATTAGGCGGAAACGGATACGGGACATTAAGATAAATAGGAATTCCATAGCCGTGCATTTGCCAGTTGGAAGGCACGGGGATTTGATCCCAGGTGCTAACGTCGTAACTGGATTCGTAAAAATTGAGTGGCCTATCTGCCGGCTTGCTGACCCAGTGGAACTTCCAATTTCCATTTAGCGATTTATAGAGCCGCGAAGCCTTGCGGTCAGCTTTGATGGCCGTTTCGATATCGGAGTATGGGACGAGGGTACAGTGGCCGGGTTCTTTGTTAATGCCCACAACGTCGGGATTTTCCCAGTCGGGCTTCGTTAGGTCCGTCTCAGTTGTATGATTTTGAAGCTGATTGCATCCGATAAGGGACAGTAAGGATACAAAAATGAGCAGAGGCAATGCTATGTGCAAAAAACAGGTTCGGTTCAACATCGATACACTCCTTTCATTATCGAAATAGGTCATTCATTAAAATAGGGAGTTTATTTTAAGTTGAATGTTTTAGCAAGAGTTTTTTGAATGTTCCGAGTGTTGAAAAGGAGGGTATATGAGGCGGTGGTAAAAGCTTCAGACGGCAGCAGGTTTTTTTTGCTTAGCCCCGGGTTCCACCCGGGGTCCTCCACCATTCAAGATGTACCCACCACCCAACATGAAATCTGAAATCAGAAATCTTCTTCCCTCCCCGACCACTGGCCCCGACAGTGGTAGTATTTAGCCCCGCCTGCCCTGCGAAGCCTTGGCGAAGCAGGGGTCCTCTGGCCGGGGTTATATTTTCGACCGTTCTTTATTTGCGGTTTCTTGTATTTAGACCTGCGTTTTACGCTGGGTTTCGATTAATCTGCAGGCTCGCCCTGAGCAAAGCCGATGGGCTCATAACTGTTAAGGCTTTGGCCCTGTCTGACCAGCACAGCCACCGCTTTACTAATACAGACAATTCTTACCGGCCAGGAAATAAAATCGCCGAAATGGGAAAGTCAAGATTGAAATAGTGCCGGATTTTGATATATTATGCTCAAAGTTATAATTGATATTCCACGAGTCATAAGAAATGGATTACACCCGAGCCGAATCTTGCTTCGCAGGCGTCTTATCCACCTCTGGCGGATTAATATGTGAAAGGTTAGGCGAGAAAAATGAAAAGAATAGAAGTATTGTAGATGTTGAAGTTGGAAAAGTGTCGGGTATGCGGGTTTATGATGGAGCGGAGGATGGACGATGGGAAAAGTTTGTTAAAGGAACC
>JBDRTM010000495.1:0-7119 GCA_043824065.1 Planctomycetota bacterium
AGCACGGCCGGATTCAAGCGCAGAAGTAACGCATTCTCACAATATATTGAGACGCCAGAGGCGGGGACAGAGACATATTCGCCCGGAAGCATTGAACTGAACTCGGTATTTGATTTTTCCCAGGGCAATATGGTCGAGACAGGCCGGCCTTTGGATTTTGCTCTGTACGGTAAGGGATTTTTTGTGATAGAGACACCTAATGGGCCGCTTTACAGGCGCAACGGCATGTTCTACACAAACCAAAATGGTCAAATAATGGATTCTCAGGGACGAATTGTAGCAGGTGAGGCAGGGCCAATCACGATACCGAGCGATGTGGGAATCGGGCAAGTGAGTGTCTCAAGTGATGGAAGCATCAGTACCGGAGATATAGCCATCGGAAAATTCAGATTGGTTGATTTCGGAGACAACGAAGACAAAGTTGTGCCATACGGAGAGAACTGTTACTGGATGCCGTCAGAAAATAATATACAACCGGTTGCAGCAGAAAATATAGTCGTCAATCAGGGCTATCAAGAGGCCTCCAACGTAAAGATCATAGATGAATTAGTGGATATGATAATGGTGTCCCGGCTCTATGAAGCAAATATGAAGTTTTTTACAGCCAGTATGGAAGTGACCAACACTATTATAAGTGCAATTATGGCCTAAGGCAGAAGACAGCGTACAGCGGATAGCGTACAGCGTACAGCGGATAGCGTAGAGCGGACAGCGGATAGCGTACAGCGGATAGCGTAGAGCGGACAGCGGATAGGAAAAGAAAACTGTACGCTAAACGCTATACGCTATACGCTAAACGCTAAAAACGCTAAACGCTGACATTTGATAAGGAGACCAAAATTATGTTAAGAGCATTTTCCACTTCAGCGACGGGTATGGCGGCCCAGCAGACATTGGTAGACGTGATAGCTAATAATCTTGCCAACATCAACACCACGGGTTTCAAGCGGAGCCAGGTTGCTTTTCAGGATTTGCTTTATATAACTCTAACAGAACCCGGCACCGAAGTGGTTTCCGGCACAAATACCCCCACCGGCCTGGAAATAGGCAGCGGCGTTCAAACTGCAGCTACCGTAAAAGTTTTTAGCATCGGTGAGCTTGAGAATACCAGCAAACCTCTCGATATAGCCATTTCAGGCGAAGGCTTCCTTCAGGTAAGTATGCCAAACGGTGATTTAAGATACACGCGCGACGGCTCGCTGCAACTAAATGCCAACGGTGAATTAGTTACTGTTACCGGATACCAGATAGAGCCGGCTATCAGCGTTCCAATAGACGCCACTTCTGTTAATATCGGCAAGGACGGAGGCATTAATATTACCGATGCTGCGGGGACACAATCAGTTGTAGGTACGATTCAGTTAGCACGTTTTCCGAATCCCTCGGGTCTTTCCAGTGAAGGCGGTAACCTGTTTGCAGAGACTTTAGCAAGCGGCACGGCTACGACCGGCACAGCAGGAGAGAGCGGTTACGGTACCATCCAGTCGGGATTTCTGGAAAAATCGAATGTCCAGATGATAACCGAACTTGTCAACCTTATCACGGCCCAGCGAGCATACGAGACGAACTCCCGTGCAATCAGAGCGGGAGACGAAATGCTAAGGCAGGCAAATCAAATAGCAAGGTTCTAATCGAAAGACCATTATGAGTAAAAAAAAGAGCATAAGAATACTTGTAAGCTGTATATTTATGATTAGTGTGATTTTCTGCCAGGGGTCGGCGAACATCAAAGCCGACAACACGAAGAATGATTCAGCCCTTCAGGTTTACCTCCCGAGAGAAATTACAGTCAAAGAAAGCAGCTTAAGCCTGGGTCAGGTTAGCATAATTCGAGGCAAAGAATCTCTTGTAGCCAGGGCGAGTGAAATCGCATTAGGGCGGATTTCAGTGCCGGGGCAGAAGATTGTTATCGACAGGGCAATGGTTTTAAGCAGATTGGCCTGCCACGGCATCCCTGCATCGAAAGTAACATTCACCGGTGCAGAAAAAATAACGGTAAAAAAGCAAGAGCAAATCATCCGGAGCAGTGAATTAGTTAAGTTAGCAAGCTCCTTTCTGGAAAAAAATCCTCCCGTCGTTTCAGCTTGTGGATTCAATCCAATACGGACACCCAAAGATTTCATCATCACCGGGACCGGCAAAGATATAAGATTTTCTCCTCGATTAGTCCGAAGCAGCACAAGAAACCAGGCGAGGGTTGAGATTACCATTCTTTCGGGCGGCAAAAAAATTGATGTACGTGAGGTAATTTTCGAGTTGAAATACAATGCCGCCCAAGCAGTAGCAAAGGTTGATATTCCCGCAGGTGCGGTTATCAGTCCTGAGAATGTCAAGGTAGAAAAGACGACATCGAACTATCCGGAGCCTGCCGATTGGAGGCTTCCCTATGGCCTCATTGCCAAACGTCAGATACCGGCAAAGACCGTTCTTCGTCCAAATATGCTGGGCCCTGTCAAGTCTCCGATCATTGTTAAGCGAAATCAAAAGGTTGTTATTCGAATTGACAGACCTGGGTTTCTGATTACGGCTTTTGGAAAAGCTATGCAGGATGGACGAGCCGGTGAATATATAAAAGTACGAAATGTGGACTCACAACGAATAATTTTAGTCAGAGTCAACGAAGACGGAAGTGTGGAACCCGTTTTATAGAAGGAGCAATAAATGGACAGAGGACAGAGGACAGAGGACAGAAGACAGAAGACAGAGGACAGAAGACAGAGGACAGAAGACAGAGGACAGAGGACAGAGGACAGAACTTCTGACTTCTGGCTTCTGACTTCCGATTTCCGACTTCTGACTTCTGAGATAGTGCTTGTCTTGATAGTTCTTTTGCTCTTGCCCGCCCCTGCCAGCAACAAGCAGGGGCTGCAAGCAGGTTCTATCTGGGCCAAGAGGGACAAGAATATGAAGGAATTATACGCCGACGATGTGGCCCGCCAGATAGGTGATATCCTGACCATTAAGATCAGCGAAGACAGCAAGGTCGATAACAAAGCAAAAAGGGATTTGAAGAAGGACACTAATCGTTCAAACACCTTTAATGGGGAGCTGGGAATCACAACGCCGAATAATAATATTCTACCCCGCATGCCCGGCTTCACGATGAGTGCTACATCGGCTAATGAGCTGAAAAGCAAGGCTGATTACAAAGACGAGCGCACGTTTGAGGACCAGGTCAGTGTAGTAGTAATGGATATTCTGCCTAATCACAACCTTGTGGTTATGGGGACCCGCAGCCGAAATATCGCAGGAGATATACAAACCATCGAGGTAAGCGGTATAGTCAGACCAAGTGATATTGCATTTGATAACACAATCAAGAGTGAACAAATAGCGGATTTTCGTATTGTTACTAAAAATTCAGGCATCTCGGCACCCTACACAAAACCGGGCTGGCTCGGCAAGATATTTGACATTATTTGGCCGTTTTGATTGTACCGTTTGCACAGAATAACACTGACTGACACGGACTTTTTAGACACTGACTGACACGGAGTAATAGCTTATGAAATCAATAATACGAGCAAAAGAGCAAAAGAGCATAATGGCTCTTATGACGTGTGCACTTTTGGCCTGTGTTCTTATGCCCGGCGTTGGTCATTGCGAGCGAATCAAGGACATTGTTGATATTCAGGGGCTTCGCAGCAATCCACTTACAGGTGTTGGCTTAGTGATTGGACTGGCCGGCGATGGCGACAGCGGTGTACTATCGCGACAAATGCTTACAAACATGCTGAGGGAGTCGGGATTAGTTCTTACTCCCACCGATTTGACCGGCGGTAATATTGCGGTAGTTTGGGTTACAGCGGAATTGGGTCCCTTTGCCCGTGAAGGCTCACGAATCGATGTTGACGTCTCTGCTATAGGAAATGCCAAAAGCCTTCAGGGCGGAAAGCTGCTGCCGACACCACTGAAAGGTCTTGACGGTCAGGTTTACGCCATAGCGGATGGAGGAGTTTCAATCGGGGGCTGGACAGCAGCAGGCGATAAGGCTTCGATTACAAAAAACCACCAAACAGTCGGGCGAATTCCCAACGGCGCGGTAGTTGAAAAAGAAGAAATAGCTACATTCGTCGAATACATTGGAGGCCATAGACTTATCACGCTTAATCTTAGAAACAGTGATTTTTCAACCGCAGAGCAAATCAGCAAAGCCATTAACCGGGATTACGCAAACACTGCAATAGTAATTGACGCCGGTACAGTTACAGTTAAAGTTCCAAGCGAAATTAGTCAGGAAGATATAGCCGGTTTTATCGTCGAAATTACAAAGCACGAAGTGAAGGTTGATGTTCCCGCGGTGGTGGTTATCAACGAGCGCACGGGCACTATCGTGGTCGGTGAAAACGTGGGCATATCAGCGGTGGCGATTTCACAGGGCAGCCTTGTTATAAAAATCAAGGAAATGCCAATCGTTTCACAGCCAACCGCGCCTTTCTCCGTTGCCGGGGACACAAAAGTTGTTCAAGACACGCTGATAGGAGTCGAAGAGAAGGAGGGGCATCTGATTGCTATGTCCCGGTCGGTTACCGTCTCAGAGTTAGCCAAAAGCCTTAACGGGATAGGTGCAACGCCCACAGACCTGATAGCGATATTTAACGCTTTGAAAAAGGCCGGCGCCCTTCAAGCCAAGCTGGTGATAATGTAGGAGCAATTTAATGGACAGCATCAAATTGATACTAACTGAACCAGTCTCACCGCCAGCCATGCTGGAGCAACTCGACAAATCGATGCTCAACAGCATTTCGGAAGAGAAAAAGAAGCAAGCAGCAAAAGATTTTGAATCAGTTCTACTGAATAAACTGCTGGACGAAATGAAAAATAGTATCGTGGACTGGGGCTCTGAAAAAGACGGAACTTCCAAGCAGATTCAAGGAATATTCTGGCTATACCTTGCCCGCGATATAGCAAACAACGGCGGCCTTGGACTGTGGAAGGATATATATCAATTTCTGAACAACGCTGAGCATGCAAACACAGCACAAAAATCAGACTTCGGTGAGCTCAGCCGAGTCGTGGATGGGCATGTATGAAATCGACGGCAAGTGAAATAGAAGCTAAAGTTGATGAGCTGCTGTCTTGTCTTGATAAAGACAGCCAACATATACAAGAGAGTTTGTCACAATTGAATAGACTTCGCAGCCTGGTTATCAAGCGCGACGATGCCGCTTTGGGCAAACTGCTTGAGCTCATCAAGGCCGAGTCGGACAGCTACAGAAGCCACGAATCAAAACGTCAAACGATACGAAAAGAATTGGCGAATGCTCTCGGGTGTAATACAGAGCAAATGACTTTGTCGGCGCTGGAAGCAAGTCTGCCAAAAGTGAAAAAAGCTCAGGTAACCAATAAGAAGGCAAAGTTAATGTCATTGATTAAAGAACTTAAGCAAGAATATTTAAGCACGTCTTTGCTTTTATCTGAATGCGCCAGATTCAACAACCTGCTTTTGAAGAGTATCTTCGACCTCGGCAAGACAGGTGCGGTTTACTATAACTCCAATGGTGCAACCAAACGGCAAACTGATATGGCTTTTGTAAACCTGCAGTTGTAGGGTGGGCTTTAGCCCACCGAAAGGAATTAAGAGGCAAGATTTCGGTGGGGCAAGCCCCACCCTACGGGCTAATGCCCAACAGGTGCGGGATAAGAACTGTGAGAAGTGTGTTCTAAATAAAGAGTTACGAAATGGATAGTTTCTCGATAGGAATTAGCGGCCTTGAAGCAGCCCAGAGGGCCTTTGATATAATCGGCAATAATGTTGCCAACGCGGCTACCGACGGCTACCACCGCCAGAGAATAGAACTGCGTCCCTCTTATTCGTCGCAAGCTGGTGCGCTTCTTTTGGGAGGAGGTGTCGATGTTGTCGGTGTTACCAGATTAATTGATGGTCTTCTGGAGCAGGAGATTCTCCGTCAAGAATCGTTATTAGGACAGGTCTCGCAGGAATTTGCCACTCTGCAGACGGTCGAAAACGCATTTGGAGAATTTTTTGAGGGGAGCGGCTTGAGCGCAGCTATAGACAATTTTTTCAACGCGTTGCAGGACCTCTCCGCTCATCCGACAGAAATCATCTGGCAAAACCAGCTTGTAAGCGCTGCTAAGACTATGGCCGGTCAATTCAGAACATTAGGAGAATTTCTGACAGAATTGAAAAGACAAATTGAATTAGAAGCTGAGAACACCATCGAACAGGTCAATATCCTGACAAACAGAATAGCCGAACTGAACGATAGCATAGAAAAGCATGAAATAAGCGGCGGCCAAGACAACAATATGCGGGACCTAAGGGACCAGTACATAAAAGAACTGTCCTCATTGGTCAGTATAGAAACCAAGACGAGACAGTATGGTGTGATAGATGTTTATATAGCCGGCACTCCTGTGGTGGTAGGCGCCTCCGCTATGGACCTGGAGACGGGTTTGAAAGAAGATGGCAAACTGGGTATTTCCGTTGCCGGCGTGAACACTTTTAACATAAACGTGCAAGGCGGACAATTAGGCGGATTGTTATCGTTAAGAAACAAACTGGTCTCTGATATTCGCGATGACCTGGACGATCTGGCAACTGCAATGATACAGCAGATAAATCAATATCATGTCCAGGGAGTCGGCTCAACCGGGTCATTTACGGGACTGACCGGCTGGTGGGTTTCGAGCGAAAATTTGGCCGATTTTGGTTCAGACGTAACTGACGGCAAAATATACATAAGAGTTACAAATACGAGCACCGGAGCGATAACCCGTACTGAAATACCCGTTGACAAATCCGCCGATTCATTATCCGACATAGCTACCCGTATCTCAGCTATCACCGGTCTTAGTGCTTCGGTGATTTCTTCCAAGCTTCACATCCAGGCTGACACAAACTATAAATTTGATTTTCTGCCCGCCGTTCTTCCTGAGCCTGAATCCGCTGATATTGATTTTAACGGGTCCTCTGATCCAACTGTAAGTGTATCAGGCATTTATACAGGACGCTCAAACGACACTTTTGGCGGATTCAACTCCCAAGTGCAACTGAGTCAAATCCTGTTTTGTTATCCTGTTAATTTTTTCCGTTCATAAAATACTTCATTTGGTGTCAAAAAACCAAGAGATTTTCTTGGGCGATTATTCAACCGA
>JBDRTM010000496.1:0-15951 GCA_043824065.1 Planctomycetota bacterium
GACAACCTTAAACGAAAACTGCACTTTAGGCACTTCAAACTTTAGGCACTTTCTAATTTCCTTTTATATTATCACGTTGCCGCCCCTGCTAAAGCAGGGGCAAGCTGTCCTTGTTCTTCGTGTGCTGTCATCTCAGTTTGCTGGATGGATATGGTCTCAATTGGCTCCACTTCGGTTCCAAGGACGATTTCGTCATAAGCTACGACCGGCAAAAGCGCCACGGTCCGTGATAACATTGCGGCCAGCTGTGAGCGTAACCTTGAATCACACAACAAAACCACTTTGTCCCTGCCTTTATCCATAGCTGCCTTCCAGGCTTGCGCGGTTTTTCTGCTTATATCCATTGCTATCTCAGCAGGTAAAGCGAGGTTTATTCCATTCGCTTCCTGGCGCAAGTTTGAGACCATTTGGTGTTCGAGCGCCGGTTCCATTGTTATGGCCGAAACTTTGCCGGCCTCGTTTTTATACAGCTCGGTAATGGTTCTATTCAGGCATTTACGAACCATCTCGGTCAAGACATCGGTGTTTTTGGTTTTTGAGGTGTTCTCTCCCAACGATTCAAGTATGACAGTCATCTCACGAATCGGTATTGCATCTGTCAGAAGGTTCTTAAGGACGCGCTGAAGCATTCCAATAGGTACTTCTCCATTGGTACCAACAACCTCACCAACCAAAGAGGGCTGAGTTTTGCGAAGCCTGTCAACAAGAAGCTGAACGTCCTCACGTGTCAACAATTCGCTTGCGTGTTTTTTCAGCGTTTCAGATAAATGAGTAATGAAAACAGATTCGGGGTCGATTACAGTATATCCGTTTAGCTCGGCCTTTTCCTTGTCGGCCGGCGCAATCCACAAAGCAGGCAATCCATAAACAGGTTCATTGGTTTTTATGCCCTCTACTTTTGTCTGAACATTACCGGCATCCATTGCGAGGAACATATTTGGCTCTAATTTTCCTTTTGCTACTATATGGTCGAGAATCCTAATCTCGTAAGTAGCAGATTCAAGGTTTATATTGTCCTTTAGGCGAACCAGAGGAATAACGATTCCAAGCTCCTGCGCAAATTTTCTCCGCAAGGCACCGATGCGGTCGAAAATAGCACTGTCTTTTCGAGGGTCCACCATACTAATCAATCGCACACCGACCTGGACAGAAACTCTGTCAACGTCCAGCAAGTCTTCAACCGGTTGTTTCTCGGCTTTTGTCTGCTGCGCCGAGTCTTCGAGCTTTCCGTGACGGGGTTTTCCAGACCTGGTCACAGCTCGTCCGGTTAAAGCAGTACCTGCCGCCAACAACAGAAATGGTATTGGAGGCAGGCCGGGCACAAGGGCCAACGAAGCAATGATGAAGGATGCTATAATCAGTGGCTCGCTTGTCTTAAGAAACTGTCTGCTAAGGTCCTGGCCAACACTATACTTCGAGGAAATTTTGGTTACGAGAAAACCTGAACTTATGGAGATTATCATCGATGGTAACTGGCTGACAAGTCCGTCTCCAATGGAAAGAATCGAATAGGTCCTTATGGCACCGGCAATCGTCATACCGCGTGAGTAGCCCATAGCTATGCCGCCGATGATGTTAATAGCAGTGATTATGATTCCGGCCTTTGCATCGCCTCGAATGAATTTGCTGGCACCATCCATAGCACCGTAGAATTCACCTTCTTTGACAATTTTTTCTCTGCGTTCATTGGCCTGTGTTTCGGTAATAATTCCCGCGTTAAGGTCCGCGTCAATTGCCATTTGCTTACCGGGCATGGCATCAAGGGTAAACCGAGCAGCCACTTCGCTTATTCGCTCAGCACCTTTTGTGATTACTATGAATTGTATAACAACAAGGATTAGGAAGATTACCACTCCGACGACGAAACTCCCACCTGCAACGAAATCGCCGAAGGTCTGGATAATTTTCCCGGCATCGCCTTGTAAAAGTATCAATCTGGTTGAGGCCACATTAAGAGAAAGGCGAAACAGTGTTACGAAAAGAAGCAGTGAAGGAAAGGTCGATAATTCGAGTGCCTCTTTTGAGGTGAGTGTAATTATCAAAACAGCCACAGCCAACGATATACTGCAAGCCAGAAGTACATCCAACACTGGTGTTGGCAGACGGATTAGAAGGGTGGCAAGAATCGTCACCAGACCAACAGCCAAAATAATATTGCTGTGGGACATGAAAGGCATCTTGAGGACGTCCGGTCCCGATGCTCCTGGTACATTTGATTTTACAGAACCTGCCATCACAATTGGTTCCCGCAAAGCGGGGTCCCTTTCTTTTTAAATTCACGCCCCGGTGACTTCAGCGTTGCCGAGGCCAAGAATCTGTTTTATTTTGACGGCGAATCGGCCGTCCACAACCACAACACTTCCCGTGGCAAACCGAGTGTCCCTGAGATACAAGTCTGCGGGTTCACCAATAGATTTATCGAGCTCCAATACTGAGCCAGGTCCAAGCCGTAAAAGCCGCCGGACAGGTATCTCTGTTTGTCCAATAGCAACAGTAACAGCTATGTTCACATCCAGTAAGAGGTCAATACTTCCGCCGGCACCTGTGTCGCCCGTTGCATTAACTTCAGAAAATTCAGCAGATTGCGCCTGTGTTTTTGAGTCTTCTTGTGCCGTACCGCTTTCCTGTTTTTCTTCCACGGCTTCAGTTGTTTCTGGCATATTTTGATTTCCTTAAAAAAATTGGTGATTGGCTAATTAACTACTCACTATTTACCACTCACCACTCACTATTTACTCTGTATCACAAGGCAGTTCTGTAATTAGCACAGCGTGCTTGCCCGCTGATTTTGCAGGCCGACAGCGAAAAGCAGTTCGACCACTAACTATCAACTCGATCGATTCATTAACCTTTCTATCAAACAACAATATATCGCCCACCTCAAGACTCATTATCTCTTCAAGAGTAAGCACCGTAGAAGCCAGCTGGGCCGTAATGCAAACCGGTATTTGCTGCATATGGCCAAGTATTGCTTTTGAGACATCCTCGGCTGAGAAGCCACCAACAGTTTCAGCGGCTTTGCCCACAACAGATTCCAGCTTGCTGCAGAGTACTAAGATGCAAGCTTCAGAGCCGCTTTCCTGGTTTTTTTTCTTGACGTCAAGAGTAATTTTACAGAGCTCTTCTGTGCCTTTCAGCTCGAAAGGAAAGAGTCCTCGGACAATATTCTTTGCCGGCTGGAAGTCCCAAATATTCTGAGAAAACGCCTCAATAAGGGCAGAGAGCAGGTCCAACAAAAGCGATTCTTCCAATTGCGACAAATCCCTGCCTGAATTTTCTTCAGATTCAGAGTCACCGAGCAATTGTGTAGCCCAGATGAATGCCGTTTTGATGGGTATGCTAATGAGTCCACAGGGATGGTCCTGGTCGGTTCCGAAAGCAAGATAATAATCATTCTGCCTGCTCTCCATAGCCTGGTCAACAAGCTCAGCAGCAAAGTGCTGCTTTGTCGAAACCACTGTGACATCGAACTGGCTGTGGCAAAAGTCAACGAATTTTACGGTCATCGCTTTGGCTACCTTTTTTGTGAAATTGTCGAGTTTATTGAACTGCTTGGTATCAAAATAGTGAGGCTTGTTCCAATTGTACTCCGTAGCCTCTTTACCTGTAGTATCTTCCATTGGGCCTGACCCAACGGCACTGAGGAGCCGGTGTATTTTTTCGCTGCTTAAATTGTTAGCCGCCCCGCTCATTGTACAGCGAATTCCTTAAATAGAATGCTTTTGATTTTGGGCTTGGAATCAGGAAAAAGCTTTTCGTTAAAAGCGTCGAGCACCTGCGATTGGATACGCTTGAGGTTCATGTCACCCCTGATATCATCAAGACCTAAACTCGCAAGGTAAACAGTGAGCCAGTTTGTTAAGATGGGTTTTTTCTCATCAAAAAAAGCAGTGCCTTTCTTTTCATCCACCTCAGAACTTACTTCAAGTGTTAAAGAGGCCCGAACATAACGCGTTACGTCGGTCACATTGAGATTCGCTACAACAGGCTCCAAATCATAATACCAGGTTTTCTGGGTATCAGCCGGCGAACCCTTCGCTTCCAGGTTATCTACTTGAGCAGACTGGTCCTGTTGGGAATCTCCAGGGGTTTGAGGTGTGCTGGAACCTGCAAACATTCGACCGAGAGTGAGGCCGGCACCGACGAACAACACTACCACGACAGCCATTATTATCCACGGCAGGAACCGACCAACCAAGGACTTCTTATCACTCGATTCGGTCTTTTCGGTATTTGTTGCATCTTGTTTTTCCTGCGTTTCCACCGTAAGGTGTCCTGTGGACTGCTGTTTTGCATCATCTTCATCTGCCATTTTTTTACCTCAACTATTTTAAGAACATTTTAATCATGCCAACTGCAGGCAATTTTGTCTGCGATATCGATGTATTCTATCGCGTAACGTTCTGTCACTAATACCTAAGACCTTCGCGGCCTTGGTCTGGTTTCCTCCTGTCTGGCGTAAAGTATCCAAGATTGCCCTCTTTTCTATCTGTTCAAGGGGTACTCCGCCCAGGTCTGAGGCCTGAGCAGTATTTGACTGAATCCCAAGCACATTATTTTGTCCTGCACCAAATGAACCCCGTCCTGGTCCGGCCCGTTGCGAGACGTTCAAATCACTGCTTCTTTCCTGCGGAAGTGGTTGTAATTCATCAAAAAGCCAAGAGACATCAGCTAATGACAGTGTCTGTCCAACTCCTAAAATCAACGATGTTCTTACAACATTTCGCAATTGCCGGACATTTCCGGGCCAGTGGTATTTAGCAAAAATGTCCATCATGGCAGGGTCAAGCCTGGTGATACGACGCTGTACTTCGCGAGTGTAAAGGTTGACAAAATACCACACAAGGTCATATAAGTCATCTTTTCGTTCTCTGAGAGGACAGACCACTACTCTTACGCCGCTTAATCGATAATAAAGGTCCTGACGGAACCGTCCCTGCTGAACTTCCTGTAATAAATCCTTATTCGTAGTGCTTACTATCCGAACATCAACTCTAACACTTTCATTTCCGCCAACCCGCTCAAAATCCTGCTGCTCGAGCACTCGCAACAGCTTGGCCTGAAACCTTATGGGCGTTTCGGTAATCTCATCCAGGAGCAAAGTTCCACCGTGAGCCATTTCGAACCGGCCTTTGCGTTGAGCGTAGGCACCGGTGAAGGCGCCTTTCTCATGACCGAACAGCTCGCTTTCGAGCAGCGAGTCGCTTAATGCAGCACAATTGATTTTGATATACGAACCCTGTGCTCTTTTACTTTTTTGATGTATGAGATAAGAGAGCAGCTCCTTGCCGGTCCCACTTTCACCACTTATTAAAACCGGTGCTGAGGTGGGAGCGATTCTTTCAGCCAAATTGACAGTTTGCACGAGTTTTGCACTTCTGCCCACAATTCGATAAAGGCAGCGTGTGTCCTCGTGAGCCGAAGCCACCGTTAAGACGCTGTGGTTAGGCAGGAAAGTATCCAGCAGGGTCTCTATTTTTTCACGGTCAAGGGGCTTGATTAGAAAATCGCAACAGCCCTGTCGAACGGCCCTGACTGCCGTCTCGATAGTTCGCTGCCGGTTCTGAAGGTTTCTGCTTTGGGCTTTTGTCATCATAATCACCGGTAGTTCCGGCCAATTAGCCTTGATTTTCTCAAGCAGCTCAAAGCCATCTGCCGACAGGCATCCTGTGGACTGCGGTCGGCTGGACAAGCCCCGTCCCGTCTTCGACGGGCGGGGCAAGTTTACCTGCCGGTTTATTCTGTCACCGGTAAATACAAGGTCGCAACTACCTTTGTTAATAAAGTCAATCGCACTGTCTTTATCGTTGGCAAGATGCCCTCGTATTCCTTTGCGAGCCAATATCTCAAGCATAAACCGAGCCAGCTCAGAGTCGTTATCAGCTATCAAAACATTCGCGATATCTTCTTGTTTACCCCCGCCAGCGACAAACGGGGGCTTGCCATTGCTGAGGTTGTTTATTTCGGTATTAGTCACTTGAAGCATACTCCATTTCAATTGATTATTGATTATTGACTATTGACTATTGAAAAAAAGAACAGAAGGCAAAGCCAAAAACAGCGGTTAGCAGATGCAGTAAATACGAAATAATAAATAGTAAATAGTAAATAGTCATTTTAAATTCATGGCGTCCCAATAATCTATAGTTTGTGTTCTGCAATTAACTCGCCTGGTTTGTCTGTTAGGAACCAATTGAGCAATTTGCTCCGGGCTTCGGCTAATTCCTTCCACGGCGAATTGGGGTACTCTGTAATTAGTTGTCCGTACATTTTCATTGCCGTGATGGGGTCATCATTCCGCAGGCAGTTGCCTATCTGAAATAAGATCCAGGCCCTGTCCCGGGCTGAGCCGACGTCATCCGGACTTTTGCGTTTAAGGGCTTCCTGGTAAAATATTGCAGCTTCCTTTAGATTTCCGCTGAGAACCAAGGTCTCTCCCAGCTCAAAAGAGTTGCGCAGATGATCAAGATGCTGCGAAAGGTCCTTGAGTATTTGTAAAGTTTGGTCGGTTATCGGCTCGTATGGCAGTTTGGTTCCGATTTCCTTTTTCTCTTGTTCTTTCGTCTCGGATACAGCTTCATTAGGCTCATCTATCAGGACCACCTTGGGGACGACGATAGGCTCAAATGTCTCCTTCTGGGTCTCAAATTTAATAGAGCGAATTTGTTCGATTATTCGCTTAAGCTCATTTTTTGTTCCTTTATCCTTTTCGCCTTTAGCAATACTGAGCTCAGCCCGCCACAATTGGCGTCTGAAGTTACTATTTGGGTCTGGCAGGATAGTAAGACTGCTCTGCGGCGATTTTTGACCAACCGCAGCGGCGGAGTATGGTAAATGGTAAATGGTAAATGGTAAATGGTTTACCAATAACCAATAACCAATAACTAATAACATTCTCGATTCTCGATTCTTGATTCTCGATTCTCGATTCTTGATTCTCGACGAGCATCGAGTATCCAGCATCCAGCATCGAGCTTGAGAATTTTTATTTTTCATTATCATTACCTTTGACCTAAAAGAGCTAATGCTGCATCGTCATACTTTTTCTGTCGGTTATAAGCGGCTGCCAGCACCTTTAAGACTTTTTGCTTTATCGGGGCTGATACTGCTGAATCCAAAAGCTGCAAACATACAGAGACTGTTTGAGAGTTTTGACCAAGTTTCAAAGCAACCTGCGCTAATTCGAGAGCTACTTCGTGCGCCAAAGGTCCGGGGGCGGCGCTAATAAGAATTTTCGCTAACTTCTCGTGGGCAAATTCCAAATCTCCCTTTGCGATGTAGCAGTTAGCTAACTCAAAAGACACTCTTGTTTTCAACTGAGAGTCAGGCAAATATTCAGCGACGTCGCCAAGTACGGCGATAGCTTTATCGGGCAAGTCCATAAAACGAAGAACTTTGCTCTTTAGCAGTAATATCTCGATAGATTCTTTCTTCGAGAACTGCCAGGAATGTATGCTCTCCAACAATGTAAAAGCCTCGACGAAAAGCTCCAGTTGTAATTGGGTTTCGACCAAAGCTGAGACAGTCTCCACATACTTTTCTCTGGTAAGGCGCCCAGCCGGTCCGCTGAGGGCAAATTGAAAGGCAGCACAGGCTTGCTGAGGCTTATTTAATGCCAGGTTGGTTTTGCCCAGGAAAAAGTATGCTGAGTAGAAGTCCGCGTCTGTGCGGTCATTAGCGAGTTTGAGGTATTGAGTCAACCATCTGGCGGCAGTTTCGTAGTCCTGGGTTTCGTAGGAACACCTGCCTGCTCCGAGAGCAGAGGTGGTCTGCGACTCCAAAGACAAACTAAGATTGTAAACTTTACGATAGAGCCGTTCAGCTTCGTTAAAAATGCCGGCTTTCTTTGTGGCATCAGCAAGATTCAAACACGCCTGGCCATAAAATTCGGTATCAGGATACTGCTCAACAAGCTGTGCCAAATCCTCTCGTGCACCGGAATAGTCATGGAAATTAGCTTTGAGTTTGCTCGAATTTAACAGTGCATAGGGTGCCAAAGCTGTTTGTGAAAAGTGATTGGCCACTAACTTGTACTCCGCAATAGCGTTGGTAAGCTGGTCATTTTGAGCGTGCAAAAGTCCCAGAGCAAAATGAGTATTTGGAATACGTTTGTCGTTATGGAATGTAAGTATAATTTTTCTCCAAAGTGAAATAGTATCCTGGATAAGCAAAGATACGTGTTCTGTTAATGAAGAATAGTCAGCCGGGTTGGAAATTTTTACGAGCCTGTTTTCATCGAGACGTGCCAATAAGCCCACGTGCCCGGCTGCCGTTTCGACGGCCTGCTGGGCGGTTGCCGCCGGCAGATACAAACTCACGGGCCTTTTGCGTATAGCATTCCTTGCTGGTTCGTCGGCTGGTGTCTTGTAGTGAACCCAGGAAATATCAAGGCCGGCATTTGCAGTAAATCTTGCCAGCAGCTCTTCAACCGAAGCCCCATAAGCAACAACAGACCAACGAGGTGAAACACCCTGATGTTCGAGCTTCTGAATCTGTGGTCCGAGTAATCCTCCTGTTAATTGCTTTGAGCCGGAATTCAAAAGGACTCGCAACTGCGTCTCATCCAAGCTGGTGAAAGGTTCAATCTCGAACCCCGATAAATCGGGGCTCCACAACCGGTTAGGAAGGTCCGTATCGGCATCGCAAAGCGAAAGGATATTTCTGGTCATCGACTCAGCAATAAGGAAATGACAATCACGCTGCAACGACAAAGCCCAATCCTTGTCAAAATCCACTGCTTCGACCATAGCAATGGTCTGATAAGCCCTGGTCCTCGCTTTTAGATACTGCTTCTTCTGCACTTCGGCAAAACTTAGGTTATAATTTGCAACCACCCTTACGACAGGTGATTGACTTTGTGAAAGTGTTCTGAATAAACTGTTGGCCTGGTCGTGGTTGCCAGGCGTTCTCAAACACAAAGCCATCTTTAGCTGAAGGAAATCCTTCAGCAATTCCTCTTCAGCACCGGCTGGAATACTCTGACGAAGCTGATTATAAGCGGCATAAGCCTTGTCGTAATCCTTTTGCAGATAGAAATTGCGAGCTACTTCCAAAGACAGAGGTTGTGCTGGTGGAAACAAAGGCTCCGGCTCTTGGATTTGTTCCTGTACTACCTGTGTGGAACCTTCAGCCTGTGTGGAATCTTCAACCGGCGATTCAGAAGGACGTGCTTGTTGAGCGGTAGGTGTTGGAATTTTGTTAAGGGGCCGTAGTAAAGGTTCCAACAGTGCGTACAGCAATATTGCACCAATTACAATAATGGCAGCAATGAGGACTTTTTGAAGGCCCGAAAAACGTTTATGTTGAATCGTCCGCAGCGGGGTTTGGCTTGCGCCGGCAGGTTGTTGAACTTCAGCAGCCTGAGAGAAATCCTCCAAGAGTTTGTAAAAATCTTCGTCTCCAACGAATACATCACGCTCCGAGAGCTCGCTGCGAACTTCACCTGTAAATAATTCGCTGTCCGATGGCACCTCGGAAGTATTTTGTTGTAGAACATTATTTTGTTCTTCTGCTGCCATAGCTTCCAAGTTAGCCCCACTGCCCCGCTGTTTGCTTCGCACCTGTGCCTGGGCAGCCGCAGGTGCAGACAAAACGAACCAGCGGGGTCAAGACGGTAGAGGCGCATATCACAACCTCATTTTTTTATAAAGCAGCAATCACTGTGCCAGAAACGGCTACAGAAATAATTAAAAGTGCCTAAAGTGAGCTAAAGTGAGCTAAAGTGAACTAAAGTGAGTTTCAAACTTTAGGCACTTTAGGCACTTCAAACTTTAGGCACTTCGAGATGTCAGGATTTTAGACGAATCGATAGATTTTCTGACAGTCACCGGCCAGTTAGAATCCTATCAGGAAATCGCTACCGGCTGAGATAAGGATGATGCTGGAACTTCATTTTGCTCTTGTTTAATCCGCCGGGGCGGATTTGCGATATACGGATCCTTTTCGATATTGTACTGCTTGACCTTTGCATATAGAGTTGCCCTGGTTATGCCAAGAAGAGCAGCAGCACGTGTCTTTTGCCAGCCAGTTTTCTGCAAAGCCCGCGCAATCAGCTCGCGTTCGGCCTTTGCCAACGAGAAATCTTTGATGAGGCCGGGTGTCAGGCCCTCCGATACCTCACTCCATTCTGTCGGATCGATATAGATGGCGTTTAGACCAATCTTGTCTGTTGTCTCCAGCAGAATCGCCCTTTCGATGACGTTAGACAACTCACGGACGTTTCCCGGCCAATCGTGCCTCTCCAGGGCCTCAATAGCTAATTCAGTCAGGGATGCAATCTTACCGCACTTGTCCGGACAAATGGTTGAGGTCTTGAGAAAGTACTTAGCGAGGAGCCGAATATCCTGTTTTCGCTCCTGTGACCTAAGAGGAGCAAGAGTAATAGGACTAATATTCAGGCGATAATAAAGGTCGCGTCGGAAACGATTCGCCTGAACTTCATTTTTGAGATTGCGATTGCTCGAGGCTATTATCGTAGCGCTGCAGGGGATATTTTTTATACCCCCGACCTTTCGGAAGGTTTTTTCCTGTAAGACACGAAGCAATTTAGCCTGCAGGTCTATTGGCATCTCACTTATTTCATCAAGCAAGAGGGTGCCAGACTGGGCCAATTCCATAAGTCCTGTTTTCTCACGGTCAGCACCTGTAAAAGAGCCTTTCACATGACCAAAAAGCTCGCTTTCCAGTAGATTTGCTGTGAGAGCTGCACAATTTACGGCTACAAATCGCTCGTTCGGATGCCTTAGAATATGTATCGCCTTAGCGGCCAGCTCTTTACCTATGCCTGTTTCACCAACTATCAAAATCGGATTGCATCTGCTGTTAGCAACAAGTTTAATCATTTTGAGAGTATTGAGAATGGCTTTACTGCAGCCGACCATAGAGACAGAGCCAGCTAAGTCCTCAGCAAAAAAATGACTTGTGCTTTGTTCAGAGTGAGGATTTATATTATTAACCACGAATTTCCACGAATTTACTCTAATTTTTTTCTTTTCTTCGTGCCCATTAGTGTTAATTCGTGGCTGATTTTTTATCCTGTTTATAATTTGCTCCAACTGAGCATAATCCTGCCTTGACTTCAGATAGTCATAGGCCCCGTTTTGTATAAATTCTGTGGACAAGTCGATGTTGTTATCATCGCCACCAACCACCACGATAGGGACATCGATTGAATTTTTATCGGCCTTATCACGGAATTCATGGATATGACGCGGGCCAAACCGATGGTCGAAAAGCATTAAATCCGGATTGACCGTTTGAACGATATCCAGAGCATCGTCCAGGTTATCGGCCCCAAATACTTCCCGGCCATACTCTTGAGCCAGCTGCTGAATTTCGGGGTCCTTGCTTACTACAACAATTCTTCTTAAACTCATCCTTGCCCAAAACTATCGGATAGCGTAGAGCGTACAGCGGATAGAAAAAAGAAACTAAACGCTAAACGCTATACGCTAAACGCTAAAATAGATATGTTGATAATACAAAGCCATAAATCGACAGACATCCAAAGACAACTTTAATGTTTTTATGGGACCGGCCCATAGTTTTGAGTTTTGAGTGGTGAGTGGTGAGTTATAACTAAAAACTAAAAACTCAACACTCAAAACTCAAATTATATGATATTATTATAGGACATCCCACATCTATTCGGTGTGAGGCCGTTATCAATAAGTGCGGATTAAGAAAGCAATGCCAACAGCGAGAAGACATTGCTTTTTATGGGACGTATTAGTGTCACCGAGTAAAGTAAAACAGCGTTTAGCGTATAGCGTATAGCTTTTTTAGCGTTTAGCGTATAGCGTTTAGCGTTTAGGCTTTTACTATCCGCTGTACGCTCTCCGCTATCCGCTGTACGCTATCCGCTGTACGCTGTACGCTGTCTTCTGGCATGACCATCAAGTCCAAGCCGGCAAAATTTTCTGGGATACAGGAAAATTTATCCTCTAAGAGAATCTTTTAACAAAGGTGCCCCCACCTGGGGGATTTGAAAAATACCTTTATTCAACTTTTTAATTTCCGTAACGTCTGTTGTGACAGGAAGTTGTGTATCACAAAAGCGGCGGCGATTGTAATGTGGCACAACAATTGCTTCCTTTTGCCTGTCGCTCGTACCAGTAAGGTGTCGAGCTGTGACCGACAACCCACACTTGTGGGATTTGAAAATGGGATTTGAAAAGGAATTTTGTTTTTTGTCTTATAAAAAAAGGGTAAAAAGTTATGGACCCCATATCAGCAACAAACACGGCAAGTAACATCCAAATGGATTATATGAATCTTCTGATAACGCAACTACAAAACCAGAACCCGCTGGAACCGTTAGACAATAATGAGATGGCTTCCCAGCTGGCCCAGTTCTCACAACTACAGCAGCTCGAATCAATGAACGATAGCTTTGCAAAGGTGCTTGCCACTACTGAGCTTACGTATGCCAATTCGTTGATAGGCAAGGAAGTTTCATTCATAGCGGAAACCGAGACAGGTGCAACAGATATCACAAGCGGCATAGTCGAGCAAGTTTATAATAACGTTGATGGTGAAATATTCTTGAGAGTAGGAGAGTATATGTTTGGTTTGGAAAATGTAATAACCGTCAAAAATTGAATTCAGATTTAAGGTATCGATATTAAGGAGAGATAAAAATGAGTTTTGCATTATCAGCCGGAGTTACGGGGCTGCAGGCCCACCAGAAAATGATTGATGTAGCCGGCAATAACCTGGCCAATGTCAATACTACCGCCTTTAAGGCCAGCAGAATAACCTTCTCAGAACTACTGAGTGAGACCATAAAAAAGGCCTCACAGCCAACAAGCACCGTCGGCGGCACTAACCCCCAACAGATGGGCAGCGGTGTCGGAGTAGCCGGTATTACCCCAAACACAACCCAGGGTAATATCGTAAATACAGGTAATCCTCTGGATCTGGCCTTAGAAGGGGAAGGCTATTTTGTAGTCAGTGACGGTGAGCAGAACATCTACACTCGTGCAGGTGCCTTCGCCGTTGATGCGGACTCAATTATGGTTGACCCCTCCACCGGCTATCGGGTCCAGCGTATCGGCTCATTGGGTGAAAATGACGGCTTCCAGATTGCCGGTGACAGTGACCTGCATGTACCTTACGATGTCCCGATGCCGGCAAGGCTTACCTCACAAATATTAGTATCCGGTAATCTAAGCACCGATTCGACGTTTGAGACACCACAAACACAACTGCTGGCCTCGAATGTAACTTACACCACCAGCGGCACGGCGGCTGTTGGGACCACATTAATCAATGACCTCGACCAGACTACCAGTGGAACGTATAGCTTGGCCACAATTACCGTCTCCGGTTATGAACACGATGGTACTGCTTTAGTTGATGGCACTCCTCTTACTGTCGATGGAACTACTACTTTGGATAACCTTGTTAGCCATATAAATACTGTTCTCGGCGCTACCAATGCGACGGCGTCCTTAGACAACGGCCAAATACGTATAACTGACGTCAGCAGCGGCTACAGCAGGTCTGATGCGAAGCTGACGTTTGCGAACAGCGGCACTGCCGACTGGACGGAGCCGGGCTATTTCGAGATGTTGACCGTCGGCGGCGATGAGGTCAGAAGCGTTAATATTAAGACCTACGACTCTCAGGGGGGCAAACACGTTTTCTCGGGCGCATTTGTCCGGACAGATACCCCCAATACCTGGGATATGGTGCTGACCTCAATCACCGGCAATATCAATGAGATATCTATAGCAAATCGGCGTGTCGAAGATATAACCTTTGATGCTACGAACGGCTATTACACCGGTTTGGGCGGCAGCGACCCAGCCGAGTTTGTGATAAGCTTTGCACATGACCCCTCGAATCCACAAACCATCAGCTTAGACTTTGGCACCATAGGCACACTAAACGGCTTGACACAATTCGCTGGAAACTCTACAGCAGTAGCAAAAGAACAGGATGGCTACGAAGCAGGTAATCTGTCCACGGTATCGGTCAATAAGGAAGGCATAGTTATCGGCGCTTTCTCTAATGGCATCAAGAAGGACATTGCAGCAGTACAGATAGCATTGTTCCAGAATACATCGGGCCTGGAAAGTGTCGGCGGCGGTTACTTTACTACTTCGGCCAACTCAGGATCGCCGGTATCTACCCAGGCGATGAGCGGCGGTGCCGGCTCCCTTCATGGTGGTGCATTGGAAAAATCCAACGCAGATGTGGCGACCCAGTTTGTTTCTATGATTCAAGCACAAAACGGCTTCCAGGCCAATGCCAGGACCATCAGAGTCGCCAACGACATACTGCGAGAGCTGAGCAACCTTATCAGATAGTCTCGATACTGGATACTGGATACTCGTCGAGGAACGAGCATCGAGCATCGAGAATCGAGAATCGAGAATGTTATGACAACAGGATTTAATATCATTGTTCTGGCACTTACACCGGTGGAGCGGTGGAAGGCCGCGGGGCGATTTAGTACCAGCATGACTGAACGATGGTTTATTCTAACAGGAGTGGCTGTCATAATCGTATTAGCTGGGCTGCTGTTGATGATTAGTTTATGTCGAATAGTACGGGAACGAAAGGTTAGTGAGCAGCTATTTGTTGATTATGCCGAACAACGGGGTCTCAGTGGACGGGAGCGACAAATTTTGCTTGAGATAGCATATAAGGCAGGACTTAAGAGAACCCAGTCCATTTTTAGCATGGCCGGCGCCTTTGATCACGGAGCAGGTAAAATGATAGAAGAAAGCCTTGCCCAGCAGAGAGCAGGAGAAAGCCAACGGTTAAGAACCGAACTATCCTTCCTGCGAGAAAAGCTTGGCTTCCAGAAACAAACCTCAGTCTCAATAGGCTCGTCAACTAAATTGAATAGACCGAGCAGCAGACAAATTCCCGAAGGTAAACAACTTTATATAAACCGTCGTAAAACTCCTGACTTAGGCGATATTGAGTCCACCGTTATAAAAAATGACAATATGGAACTTACTGTCAGATTGACAACATCGGTAGAAAGTAAGCTGGGCGAGATCTGGCGTGCGCAATATTATTTTGGCACCTCGGTCTGGGAGTTTGATACTTCTGTAGTTCGTTGTTATGGCGACATTCTGGTTTTGAATCATAGCGATGATATGCGGTTCATTAGTCGCCGGCGTTTTTTGCGTATTCGAGTAAACAAGCCGGCCTTCATTGCACGCTTTCCATTCTCAAGAACGCTGCCGCCAAATATCAACAGCAGCAAAAAGGTTTCTGGGTCGAAGCAAGGTTCGGCAAATGCCTCCGGCAGCACCTGGGGACCACCGGAATTTATACCTGCAACTGTTACTGAGCTGGGTGGTCCCGGTCTGCGTATAGAGGCCCCTTTGGAAGTAAAAGCAGGCGACAGAGTATTGGTAATAGTTAATCTGAGTGAAACAATCGATGCTCGATACTCGATACCGGATACTCGTCGAGAATCGAGAAACGACCCGCCAACGGCGGGTTTTGATCGGAACCCAGCGTTGCTGGGTCAAGAATCGAGAATAGTAGAAGATATTGGCGAGGTCAGGCACACCGGAGCTATAGAAGATGGTTTTTCAATAGCAGTGGAATTGACGGGCTTAAGCGACTCAAACGTCAGCGAGCTAATTCGCGCTGCCAACGCAGCTTCAATAAGAACCAATAGCAACCGTCAAGATAGTCCGAGCTCCGTAAAGACAGAAGAAACCGTTTCGGAGCCGGCGGCTGTTCAAGGGATTTGAAATGTCAGAGCTTACAGACCAAGTTAGTTCAAGCATTGATGCGTTAACAAAGGAATTTGAAATAATAGCGCACAATCTGGCCAATGTAAGCACGGCCGGATTCAAGCGCAGAAGTAACGCATTCTCACAATATATTGAGACGCCAGAGGCGGGGACAGAGACATATTCGCCCGGAAGCATTGAACTGAACTCGGTATTTGATTTTTCCCAGGGCAATATGGTCGAGACA
>JBDRTM010000497.1:0-6015 GCA_043824065.1 Planctomycetota bacterium
AGACAATGGGTGCTTTGGTGTGTGGCCAAAGCATGGTTATTTATCTTAAATTTTTTGAAGGAGGACTATTATGTGTAAAAAATTGATTTACTTATGTTTATCTGTTCTGGTGCTCATCCTGGCGACAGGCCTGGTAAGCACAGCACAAGCGAAGCCAAAGTACGTGATATTCCTCATCGGCGATGGAATGAGCTTCGAGCAGGTTAACGCAGGGGGAATGTATGCCAATGGTCAGGCCGGTACGCTATCGTTCGAGTTGCTTCCCTACTATGGGGAGCTGACTACCTATGCAGCCGACGCAGCCGTAACTGATTCTGCGGCAGCGGCGACGGCGCTGGCCACCGGCGTGAAGGTCAATAATGGTGTGATCAGCTTGGCCTATCCCGGGGATGGCAGCGAGCTGGAAACCCTGCTGGAATATTTTAAGGCCCAAGGTTCGAGCACCGGGCTGGTGACTACTACGTACATGACACACGCCACACCGGCCAGCTTCGGCGCCCACGAGACCAATCGCAACAACTATGCACAGATAGCCGACGATTACCGGCTGCAGACACAGCCTAATGTGCTGTTCGGCGGCGGTGCCAACGGAATGACCGTTGGAGAGTTCGAGAATGCAGGATACACGGTTGTTACTGATTATGCAGGTATGCAGGCACTGGACACCGAAACTGCGACCATGGTTTGCGGGCAGTTCGGCAGCAGTCACCTGCCGTATGAATATGATGGACTGGGGTCGCTGCCGCATTTGTCTGAAATGACCGCCACTGCGCTGAGTATATTGGACAACGACCCGGACGGTTTTTTCCTGATGGTCGAAGGTGGACGCATCGACCATGCCGGCCATGACAATAACATTCGGCGAAATGTCCTCGAAACAGTTGAGTTCGGCAATACCGTGCAGGTGGCAATTGACTGGGCAGCAGGACGCACCGACACGCTGATACTCGTAACCGCTGACCACGAAACCGGGGGGCTGACTGTGTTAAACAACAACGGTGCCGGCGAGTTCCCCACTGTCACGTGGAGTACTACCGACCATACAGCCGTTAACGTGCCGGTTTACGCATGGGGCGTGAATGCCGAAATGATTTCCGGAGTCATGGACAACACGGACATGTTTGAAGTTGTTACCGCTGGTCCAGAGGCAAAGGGTCCGAACCCGCCTGATGGTGCCAGATACGAGGAAACATGGGTGAACCTGTCGTGGAGGCAGGGAACCAGTGCAGCCTCGCACGACGTGTACCTGGGCGACAATTTTGACGACGTGAACGCCGGCGCCGAGAGCACGTTCCAGGGCAACCAGACCTCGACGTTTTTAGTCGTTGGCTTTTCCGGATTTGCCTATCCGGACGGCCTTGTTCTGGGTACGACTTACTACTGGCGGATTGACGAAGTCAATGACACCGACCCGAATAGTCCGTGGAAGGGCAGTGTTTGGAGCTTTACAGTTCCACCCAAGACTGCCTACAATCCCGACCCAACAGATGGCGCCAAAATTATGGACCCAAATGCGACACTTAGCTGGACAGCAGGTTTCGGTGCAAATTTGCACAATGTGTACTTCAGCGACAATTTTGATGATGTGAACACTGCCACCGGAGGACTCCCCCAGCTAACCACAACTTATACTCCCGGCACGCTTGAGTTAGATAAGACCTACTACTGGCGCATAGATGAGTCTACCGGTGGGCGAGGCAGTGAAACGCATATAGGCGATGTCTGGAGTTTCAGGACCCTACCCGAAATACCGATTACCGATCCCAATATTATTGGCTGGTGGACGCTTGACGAGGATTCTGGTACTACTGCCGTTGATTCGTCCGGCCATGAAAATAATGGCAGCCTAAATGGTACTGCTATGTCCTGGATGCCTAACGATGGGATGATTGGCGGCACGCTGAGTTTTGATGGGACTGTCAGCGGTACCGACTATGTTGAAATTTCAACCGCAGACATTTCTCTCACCGCAGGAACTATCGCCATGTGGGGTAAACTCCGGCCAGATCCGCAGTTACCAGCTACCAGATACTTCGTCGGCCATACCACAATACCTGCCTGGCTCAATAGAATTCAGCTATATATGGATAATGCTGATACTATACTCGATCTGGGACTTGGTGATTCACATGCCAGACAAACAGACATCATGAGCTTGACTGCCGAAACCTGGTATCACGTAGCTCTAACCTGGGACGCGGGCAATTATGTCGTCTATGTGAATGGCCAAGAGAAGGCAAATGGAAGCTACACCGGCTTGGACACTCTTAATACGGTAGCAGACATCGGCAATGATGGAAATCCCGGTGACAGAACAGAAGCTTTCAATGGTCTTCTCGACGATGTCCGTATCTACAATGTTGCGTTGACAGGTGCTGAGATATCGTACCTTGCTGGTGCTAACTAACTTGTGAGCTGACGGTTTGATTTGTATCAATTTGGGGCTTGTATTGAATGGTTCGATATAAGCCCTTTTTTAGTGGTCAGACTTTCAGTTTTACCTTTCTCCGGTGTACCACCTTTTAGGCACATCGTCTCCTGTGGTTTCTTCGATGGAGCTGACATGTCCATCCAGCCAAAGAACATTAAGTCGTCCGCCGGTCCTGAAGTCTTCATGACGCCTTATATTATGTCTGAAAATGTCCCGATAGTATTTTGCACGGCGCCCCCTTGTCGATAATCCGTTAAATTGTTGGTGCCGGGGCCGTTATTAAAAAGCATATCTCGTGTGTCTTGTTCAAATCTTGGTTCCACGTGGTCGTGACATATAATAAATTCCGAATGAGGCCGTATCTTAGTTGTATCTGTGCCCCTGGCATAGCCGTTGAGACCAAAGGCCGCTACCCGAATCGCCTCAGGGTCAACATCATATATTAAATCCGGAACGCGTCTTAAGCTCGGACAACCAAAAATCTTCGTGTTCCTCAGGTAATCTATATACACAATACCCCAATAGGCGTCATTATCATTAGTTTTTCTAAGACGCAGGTAGAAAATGAATATTCTGTAATATCGAATTGCTGTTTTTTTTTCAGCACATAAATATCGATTATTGATTAGTGATTGTTTATAATTGACAGCGAATAAGATATATGAAACGGATTTTTAGAAATCGGGAAATAAAGGTTGTTCTCATTTTATGAACAGGAGGTGTCCTATGAAAAAGTCATTATTAACCCTGACGCGCCGGTCGTTTATCAAAAATACTTCGGCGGGATTGGCCGGTGCGGCTTTGGCCGGGGCAGGAGCAAGCTCTCTTTATGGAAATGTCATTAAAAAGACAAACAAGTTGGCCCTTCTTGGCGGTACACCTGTGCGAGCAAAGAAGTTTCCTTCGACCTGGCCTATTTTTGACGAGAATGAGGAGATAGCCCTGTTAAAGGCGCTTCGCAGCCGAAACTGGTGCTGTTTGAGAGGTAATTTCGTTTACGATTTTGAAAAGGAATTCGCGGAGGCGATGGGTGTGCGTTACTGCACTTTATCTAACGGAGGGACTACGGCGCTTAGCGCTTCTTTGCATGTGTTAGGTGTAGGGCCGGGTGATGAAGTTATTACCACGCCGAACACGTTTATCGCAACTATTAACGTTATATGCAATGTCCATGCGCTGCCAGTATTTGTTGATATTGACGGCGATACCGGCTTGACGAACGCCGAGCTTGTAGAAGAGGCCATAACGGAACATACAAAGGTGATTCTGCCTGTTCATTTGGCCGGGTATCCGGTTGATATTGAGAAAATTATGGCTGTAGCTAATAAGCATAAGATTCCGGTTGTTGAGGATGCGTGCCAATCGGTGTTTGCTGAAGTAAATAATAAAAAGGCCGGCACATTCGGGACCACGGGCTGTATAAGTTTTCAGGAGTGGAAATCTTTAGTTTCCGGCGAAGGCGGGGCCCTATTGGGAAATGATGAAGAGCTGATGCGCAGATGCGCGGCATTTGTGAACAACGGGAGAGATCCTAAAAGGGCCAAGAGGGGCTATCCTTACCCCGGGTCTAATCATCGAATGACCGAGTTTCAGGCTGCCATTCTTACGGAACAGTTTAAGCGTTTTAAGAAACAAGATGCGGTCCGTCAAAAGAATGGTAAATACTTAGAGAAAAAATTAAGTGAGATTCCCGGCCTTAAAACCAGAAAGCGGTACTGCGAGAAAACAAAAATCACATACGTCAGCTTTGAATTAGATTATGATAAGCAGTATTTCAACAATGTTCCTGCATCAAAATTTGCGAAGGCGGTTCGGGCTGAAGGTGTCCCCATCTCAGGGAGAGAAAGGAGATATGGAAGAGGCTGCCATAAGGAAGGGATGTTGGAAGAACATCTTAATTCAGAGGCATTTCGGGCATCATTCTCCAAGGCCCGGCTGAAAGAATACAGGGAATCCTTGCTGCGTCTGCCGGTTATGGATAACGTCAAGCCCAGCGGCAAAGAAATGCTTACTATGGACAGCAAGATAGCTTTTCTCGAGCGTAAAAAAGACATGGACGATATTGTAGAAGCCTTTGCAAAGGTCGCGCAGAATATCGATAAACTAACGTAATGGTCGATGATTCGTGGCTGAAGTGAGGACAGAGGACGGAAGGCAGAAGACAGTGGTGAATGGTCAGTGCAGATTACAAGTGGGAAAAAACTATCCTTTATTTATAGTAATTTTATATGGGAGATAGCTGATGGGGACAATTGATTTACGCAGTGACACTGTTACTTTGCCGACACCGGCGATGCGAGAGGCTGTCTATCGCGCTGAACTTGGCGATGACGTTTTCGGCGAAGACCCGACGACGAACCGGCTTGAGAAAATAGCTGCCGAGCGGATGGGAAAGGAATCGGCACTTCTGGTGGCCAGCGGGACGATGGGAAATTTGGTGTGCACTCTTACTCATTGCAGGCGTGGAGAGGAGGTGATTTTGGGGGACCGGTCACATACGTTTCTTTACGAAGCCGGCGGGATGTCAACGCTGGGCGGCATACACCCGCATACGCTCAGCAATCAGCCTGACGGGACGCTGAGGCTGGGGGACATCGAGGGGGCCATTCGCGGCTCTAACGTACACTTTCCACGGACCCGGCTGATATGTCTGGAGAACACCCATAACCGCTGTTACGGCTCTGCACTTAGGTCTGAGTACATTGATTCAGTTGCGGCACTGGCAAAGGAGCACGGCCTTTCGGTACATCTTGACGGCGCCCGGATATTCAATGCTGCTGTTGCCCTGGGGATTGACGTCAAAGAGCTGACTGCGAACGTTGATTCGCTGAGTTTCTGCCTTTCGAAGGGGCTTTCGGCGCCGGTAGGCTCGGTGGTTTGCGGTTCGAGCGAATTTATCGCGGAGGCACGGCGGGCGCGTAAAGTGTTGGGGGGCGGGATGCGCCAGGCTGGGGTGATTGCGGCAGCAGGTATTACGGCACTGGAAGAGATGGTGGATAGATTGGCAGAGGACCATGAAAATGCCCGGCGTCTGGCTGAAGGGGTCGCGGGTATAGGCGGATTGTCGATTGAGCCGGCAAAGGTGCAGACAAATATCATTTACTTCGAGCTGGACGAGGAACGGATGACGCCAACAGAGCTGGTAACCGAACTTAATAAGACAGGAGTTAAATTACTGGCTGTGGGGCCCAGACGACTTCGGGCGGTAACTCACTACGGTATCAGTACAGAGGACATCGATTTGACAGTAAAGGCCCTGGGTGAGGTGATGAAGGCGGCATAGTAGTCTGTCAAGCTTGAATCTATAAGTTGTCTTTCCCACCCTTCCAAGCTATCGAATCAAATTTGACAGACTACTGGTCTGTGATATATGATTTGAGGAATCCAAACCATCAAAACGTTTTAACCAGGAGAGATAAAATGAAACGAACATACCAAACAACAGTTATGATAATAGTAATCGTGGTGATTGTGAGTATCTTTAGCATCGCAGGTGGTCAAGGCGGGCAGAATAATCCGGCTTCTCGGCGGCTGCCGGGGGCGCGGCCCATTATCGATGCCGGCCGTTATCCGACTATCCAGGC
>JBDRTM010000498.1:0-2306 GCA_043824065.1 Planctomycetota bacterium
ACAATATTTGTAAGCTCCTTTATCGCCTCTTCGAAGCTCAACCCGCCAACATCGTCTTTTTGCTTCTTGCCTGCCATTTCTTTCCTCATTATAACTAATCTGTGTAAATCCGTGCCAATCTGCGAAATCTGTGTTACGTAAGTCTGTGTTCCTTTTTACTTTTTTGTTACCTTACTTTCAATCAAATTCTCATCGGTAAGCTCCGTAATTAAACGGTCTCCGATTCGGACATCCTCTAAGGTTTTTACCAACGAGCCTGTCTTCTTGTTGGTAGTGATGCTGTATCCCCGCTGTAGAACCGATTTGGGATTCAAACCTGCCAGCCGATTGGCCTGTGCTGTAAGCTGCATCCGGCAGTTGTTGATAATTACACGAATCCCCTTATCACTTCTATACTGCCAATTATTCAACTCGACCGTCTTGCTTCCTAAGAGCCGATGCGGCTCAATCCTGACAATCTGCTCATAAGCCGCCGAGAGTTTCTCACGCATCTCGGCCAGCAGCTCTTTTGCCGTCTCTGCTAAATCCGCACTCAGCTCATCCAATTGCTGCCGATCATTTTGAACAAGCAAAAGTGGATTTCTAAATACCGCATTAGCCAAAATGATTTCCAGATTCTGCTGTGCCAGTTTTACCCTCGCCTTCGTTTGGCCTGTCAATCTGCGTTCTATACCGACCAATTGTCCTAAAACTTCCTGCATATCCGGAACAGCTACAACGCCTGCTTTTGTCGGTGTCGATGCCCTGGCATCGGCAACCAAATCTGCAACCGTAATATCTACCTCATGCCCGACTGCACTTATAATAGGTATCCTGGAATTAAAAATTGCCCTGGCCAAAACTTCCTCGTTAAAGGCCCACAAGTCCTCCAGTGAGCCGCCGCCTCTTCCGACAATCAGAACATCGAGTTTAAGCTCAATATTGCGACTGTTTATGTCCCGCAACGCAGCGGCGATTTTTCCCGCAGCCCCTTCGCCCTGAACCGGTACCGGATAAAAAAACAATTTCACGCAGGGCCAGCGGTGGTGAATGCTGTCAATTATATCGTGCACCGCAGCACCCGATTCACTGGTCAATATCCCTATTCTTTGCGGATACATCGGCAGGGCTTTTTTGTGCACATCGTCAAAAAGCCCTTCGGCTTGAAGTTTTTTTACCATTTGCTCGAAAGCTAACTGAAGCGCCCCAACACCCTCCGGCTCCAGCTTATCGACATAGAGCTGATACTTGCCCCCGACCGTATAGACGTCGATATGACCTGTCGCCAGTACCGCCATTCCGTCCTCAGGCGAAAACTTGACATTTCTGAACTTGCTTGCCCACATAACGCAGGGCAGTATGCCGCTTTGGTCTTTCAGTGAAAAGTAACAGTGCCCGCTTGTATGATGTTTGAAGTCGCTTATCTCGCCTCTGACTATCAGCCGCGAAGGCAGGTTCTCTTCGAGAGCAACTTTGATTAACGAATTGACCTGGCTGACCGTATATATTTGTTTTCTTTTCTTCATTTGTACTACTCTGCGAAGTCGCTGCGTAGCACGAGTCGCATACAGCTATCGAGTTACTTACTCAAACTGACCGATTTGGATTGAATGTTAATCATAACTGTTCCTTCGCGTTGCTCAAGGACAGGTTTATTGACAATAATATAAGACAATTTGTCATTCTGAACGAAAGAAGCTTGCCCTGAGCGTAGCCGAAGGGTGAAGAATCTCTTCCTGCACAAGTGTACATTATTCTCATTCATAGGCCAGATGCTTCGCTTTGCTCAGCATGACAGTAAAAACGGTCAGTTTTAGTTCGCTATTGAACCAGGACCGCCCGCCGATTATATACCCAAATCACTTGGCTATCAATCCTGAGTCTGCTGTCTGCCAAAGAACATGAATCGGCATCAATATGTCATTGCAGTATGAGAATGTGGTGGATATTGCTGTTTAATGAAAGTAAAGAAAAGCACAGACAGCAGGATTGTTGAAAAAGTTTGCGGGCTGTTTTGCGTATTATTCGCTTCGCTGTTGGTGGGACTCCTGGGAGGGCTGAGGCGCCTGGGATTCCTTCTCCTGTTTCTCCTGAGTCTCCTTTTTCTGGCGTTTCTCACGTTGAATTGCGTCGTATATTTCTCTTCGATGAACCGGTATCTCCTTCGGGGCCGTTATCCCCAAGCGGACCTTATCCCCCCGGACATCGACAATGATAATCTCAACATCATCGCCGATCATAATCGACTCATCTCTTTGTCTACTTAGAACCAACATTGCTAACTCCTTTTGTCGGCTGGTCTTACTATCATATATGCTACGAAAATC
>JBDRTM010000499.1:0-10885 GCA_043824065.1 Planctomycetota bacterium
TGAAGGAAATTACATAGCGGATCCGAAGGTGTTTTACTGTCCCTCGAATAAAAATCTACTCTACAAGTTTGAGTCTTACAACAGCCCTAAACCATGGGGCAGGCTCCCCCAGAATTTCAATGCCTTAGACGGGCAAGGGCATAATCAATGGGTGCGTATGGGATATACATATCTTCCCATAGACCCGAAAACTCCGAAAAACAGCAGCACCGGCATGCCCGATGAAACGGCGAAAAGAATCGATTTGCTCGACCCTTACATTCCCTATATGACCGACTTAATCCGTCACAAACACCAGATAAGCCATAAGAGACAGAAGAATTATGCGGTCAACGCCCTTTTCAAGGACGGCCATGTTACATTATGCAATGACCAAAGGGTGTTCGATAGTGATGTATGGGACAGGATGGAAAACGGTTTGGTACCTGAATTAACGGCCAACTATATAGTATTCCAGTTGATCGGTAGCAAGGGACTTGACATCGACGGGTAGAATTACCACGGATATTGCCCTGCTGTCACATATAACGCAATACATCTCGATATAATCGATAATACGTTTGATTTAGATTTTTCCATGCTCTAAAATCTTGTCAATACTCTTCTGAGGGTGAAAAGTAAAAGGATAGCGTGAAAAACGAGCGCCGTTTTTTGTGCTAAAAATGAGGATTTTGCAACATCCGAACTATTTGTTCAATAGTCGTTGCTCAGAGTCATGCCGCCTGGGTTTGTGTATGCACTATAATTTATTGTGCCCATAATTTCGTGTGAAAGTCAGCTGCTGCACCCTTAATCAAATGAAAAAAATGATTTTCTGTTGACATAAGTTAGGAAACCACTGTATAATACAAAAATATTCAGTTAAGAAGGATTGACGAGGAGATGACGGTGGTTAAACGTATTGTTATCATTTCATCTTTGCTTTTTCTCTGTGCTTTCACAAATGCATTAGGCGCAGAGAATATTGCGATTCAAGGGGGAAACATTCTTACCATCAGTGGTGATGTGATTGAACATGGCACCATTCTTATAAAAGATGGAAAAGTCGAGGCACTTGGCCGGGATGTGGTTATACCTTCTGATACTCGGACCATCGATGCAAAGGATAAGTTCGTCATGCCTGGACGTATTGATGCTCAATCCCGGCTCTATGTGATTGAGAGTGAGCTGAATGAAAGCCGCGCTATTGCGCCCGACCTTAATATTCTGGACGCACTCGACCCATTCATAAAAGAATATCAGGAAGTGTTAGCTCAAGGCGTTACAACCATATATGTCACTCCAGGAAGTCACAGTTTACTTGGCGGCAGAGGCGCAGTTCTGAAACTCAATGGAAGTAAAACGGCGAACAAGATGGTTTTGAAAGCAGATGTTGCTATCAAAGGCGTTATTGGGATTTCTTCAAATAACCAATCCTCATCGCTGAGGCGTTTAGAACATTATTCATCTGTCCGTGAAGCATTGATTGCGACACAAGCATACATACAAGAAAAGAGAAAGTACGAGCAAGAGCTGTCAGAATATAAAAAGAAAAAAGCGGACAAACAAAAAAAGGATGATGAGCAGGAAAAAGGCAAAAAGGATGACGAGCAGGAAAAAGGCAAAAAGGAGAAGCCGAAGAGACCTGCTAAGCCCAAACGTAATCCGACCTATGAAATCCTTGCGAAAGTTCTTCGGAAAGAAATTCCTCTCCAAATTGAGGCACACCGGGTCGATGATATTTTGAATGCGCTGCGGCTTGCAGATGAATTTGATTTTACTTTGATTTTAGATAAATGCACCGAAGGCTACATGATAGCTGATGAGATTGCTCGACGCAAAGTTCCCGTTATTGTGGGACCTGTTTCTACCTCTTTTGTGGACATGCCTAAATTGGAGTATCGCAATCATGATATGCGAAACGCGGCAATTTTATCGAAGGAAGGCGTAAAATTAGCATTGGGCGTATCGGGGCGAGATGGTGCAAGCTCGAAATTCATTGCATTGGCGGCGGCGATGGCTGTAGCAAACGGTATGGACAAGGACATTGCATTGCGGGCGATTACACTGACACCTGCTGAGATACTCGGTGTAGCCGACCGCATTGGCAGCTTGGAAGCGGGAAAAGATGCCGACATCGTAATACTTAGCGGTCATCCATTGGATACGTTTACCCAAGTCGAGATGGTTTTGATAGAAGGCAAAACTGTGTATGAAAGGAAGACAGCGCAGTGAAACAAAAAATACTTTTAATGGTCATACTTTCCCAAAGTCTTTTTTGTCGCTGGCTTTGGGCTGCTGATAACCCACCAAGTCTTGCAATTCGTGCAGGCAAGATTTGGACAGTAACAAATGGCGTTATCACAGACGGCGTCATCATTATAAAGAATGGCAAGATTGATGCGGTAGGGAAAGATCCGCGCATTCCGAGAACGGTTAAGACTTTGGAGATGCCGGATAAACACGTCATACCGGGCTTGATAGATGCACACTGTCATCTCGGTTTATCCTTGGACATTTTTGGTGAAATAGAAGAGACCGTCTCAGCTATCACCCCGGATATGCAGATTCTGGATGCGTTCAATCCGCTTGCTGAGGATGTAAAAAAAGCCCTTCGTTCAGGGATAACGACCGTCTTGCTAGCACCTGGCTATAAGAACCCGATTGCCGGTCAAACGGCTATTGTGAAATTGTATGGAGCCAAAACAGATGATTGGGTGCTAAAACGCAACGCAGGCATTAAGTTTTCATTAGGAAATGAAGTCCTGATGTCTGATCGTCGGCCGACATCCCGCTCCGGTTTGATGGCGTTAATAAGAGAAGAATTGAATAAGGGAAAGGATTATGGGGAAAACAAATTGGACCCATGTGGCGAGATTCTTAAACGCGTCGTCGAAGGGGAATTGCCGGTATATCTCTATTGTAATACTGTTGATGAAATCGTTGCTGCCATAAGAATCATCGATGAATATGAGCTGAACGCAATGCTCGTGGGCACCAGAGAAGGAGACGAAGTGGCAAACATGATCGCTGAACGAAATATCCCCGTGATATATATGCCATGTCTCCTTCTTAGCAAGGATAAAGATTTAAAGCGCGTCGGCAAAATTGCCGGTGCAGGGGTTAAGGTCGCCTTTGCATCATTCGCCCCCAGGACCAATTTAAGTGATTTAAGAACTTCAGCCATCATCGCTGCAAAATACGGATTCAGCCCTGAGCTCGCGCTGAAAAGTCTGACTATTAATACCGCGGAGATTCTCGGCATTGCTCAACGCCTCGGCAGCATCGAAAAAGGCAAAGATGCTGACCTGGTCATCTTGAATGGTGACCCGCTCGAACTGACATCTCGTGTTGAAATGGTTATTATCAACGGCAACATTGTGTATCAAGGGGAAGAAAAGTGAGAGGTTATGTCATTCTGCTAACTTTTTTGTCTCTGTTGCTAATGGCAACGGCTGCATTGCATGGGCAAGAGGAGATTGTCGCTATCAAAGCGGGCAAAATCTTGACCGTATCATCTGCGCCGGTAACGGATGGTGTCATACTAATAGAAAACGGGAAGATTACGGAAGTCGGGGCAATGATAGCAATTCCCGAGGGCGCCTCCATTATCGACGCGAGCGACAGCGTCGTCATGCCGGGGCTTGTTGATGCCAAGGCTGTTCCAGTGGTTCGCGGTGATCTCAACGAGCAGTCCGATGAGATAACGCCGGCGTTTCGGATTTCCAGCGCGCTTAATCCGCAGAGTAAAGAGCTTAAGCGAATTATTCAGACGGGAGTTACGACGTTGTACATCCCGCCGGGCGGACAGAACCTCATCGGAGGCTTAGGTGTCGTTGTCAAGCCCGTGGGAAAAACTGCTGCGGAGATGATAATCAAGGACAACGCTGCATTGAAAATTGTCATGGGTTCAGATTCAACGCGGGGCAATCGCATTCCTCGGCGGAATCGTCCCACGAATTTTTATTATCGACGTCCCACCACGCGTATGGCTGTCGCCTGGATGCTGCGCAAGAGCTTCTTCGATGCGCAGCAATACGCCGCATCCCACGAAAAAGAGGACCCGGACATGGAGGTACTTTCTGCCGTGCTGAAAGGTGAAATCTCCATCCGCGTTACCGTTCGACGGGCGATAGACATCCGCACAGCGTTCCGCATCGCGGACGAATATGGATTGCAGCTTATTTTAGACGAATGCACCGAGGGCTACAAAGTCGCCGAAGAAATAGCTGAGAAACGTGCGCCTGTTGTGCTGGGACCTTTCTACTACTACCCCAAAACGTCCAGCCAATATACTGAGGGCCGCAAAGTCAACTGGAACAATGCAGGTATCCTGGCCAATGCGGGTGTTAAAGTCGCTCTTGCGTCCGGTGTGCAGCCCGAATCGATCGACCTGTTGACAGCGGCGACCTTTGCCGTTCGACATGGGATGCCGTGTGATGAAGCACTGAAAGCCATCACACTGACGCCCGCTGAGATACTTGGCGTCGCTGAGCGAGTGGGCAGTCTTGAGAAAGGGAAAGATGCTGACATTCTAATCTTGAGCGGCTGCCCTTTGGCTGCCACTTCGCGCATCGAAAGAGTTATTTTGAGTGGCAAGACGGTCTATCAAGCAGATTGAGGAGAGAAGTTATGAAATCCAAATCTTATACAGCGTTCATCTCAACGTTATTAATCGTATTGGTTATAAGCGGTTTGGGATATGCAGCCCCTGTGCGCAAGAAAGTCGCGATTAAAGCCGGTAAGATTATTACTATTACCGGGGCGGATATCCAAGATGGCATAATCTTAGTCGAAGATGGAATGATCAAAGCCGTTGGAAGCGACGTGGAGATTCCCTGGGATGCCTTTGTCATCGAAGCCAAGGACAGGATTGTTATGCCCGGGTTTGTGCTTGCCCACACATCGAGCGGCTTGGATAGAGAAAATGAGAATGTGCCTGAAGTGCCCTTTCTTTCGACATTCGACTCAATTGACCCCTTAAGCCCTTACTTTGAAGATTCCCTGCGCGATGGGGTTGTGGCGATGCTCGTGCTTCCTGGGAATAACACGCTGCTCGGCGGAACCGGCACCGTTGTCAGACCGCACGGCCGGACCGTAGAGGCGATGCTTATCAAACGGTATACCGGCTTGAAGATCTCCCTTCGACCAACCGAAAACACCAGCCGCATGGGGCATATGCAGCGTCTCAGACGGTATATGGATGATCTGAAAGATTATCTCGAAGAGTATGAACAACGTAAGGCAGATGCCGAAGAAGAAAAAAAGCCCTTCGACGAAGAAATTGATCCGCGCAAACAGTCGATGGTCGAGCTTTTGAATAAAAGACTCACGGCATTTGTCTATTGTGATAGAGCTGCTGATGTGCCAAAAGCCCTCGAGATCCAGAAGACGCATAAGCTTAACACCGTTTTAGTATTGGGCCCTGATTGTTATAAAGCCGTTGACCTGATCGCCAAGAGCAAGCTCCCGGTCATTTTGGCTCCTCAGCTTATCGTTTGGGAAACCAACGAAGAGACAAATGAAGAAGAGATGAAGATTGTCCCGATGATCTTCCATAAAGCCGGCGTAAAGTTCGCTTTCCAAACCGATACCTCAGAGTACGGCAGGCGTTACCTCTGGTACCAAGCTGCTACTGCTCTGGGGTATGGAATGAAGCGAACGGAAGCCTTGAAATCCATAACGCTTTATCCGGCACAATTCATCGGCGTCGATGACCGCCTCGGAAGCATTGAAGCAGGCAAAGAGGCAACCTTGGTCTTCCTGACGGGTGACCCCTTGGATTCCCAAAGCTGGGTAGAGAAGGTCATGGTTGCCGGCGAAATCGTTTATGAACGAGCGAAAGATGAGCGATTAAAAAAGCTCTTGGAAAAGCCGGAAGAAATTCAAAAGCCTGATGACACTGATTAAACAATTAAGGGCCGAATCGTATGAAAAACAAGGATGAGCCTTAGCTATGAATATACGCTATAAACATTTTAGTATTCGACACAAATTCTTCTTGATTGCGATTTCAATCCTAATCAGCACGATGACTGTGCCGACCATCGCAGCCCAGGAAACATCCGTAGTAGCTATTAAGGCAAGCACAATTTATCCGGTGACCGCTCCGCCGATTCAGGACGGCATCGTGCTTATTCGCAATGGCAAGATAGAAGCCGTAGGTAAAGACCTGAAGATACCCGAAGGCGCTGAAGTCATTGATGCAACTGGTAAGATAGTCATTCCCGGCCTGATCGATGCTTTTACCACGCTTGCGGAGAAGGACCGGGATGACGAAGAATCAGTGGCGCCGGGCATTCGAGCTAAAGATGCCTTTGACTTCTATGGTAAATATCGACGGATGCTGGCCGGCGGTGTGACAACAGTCTATATTTCGCCCGGTCAGAGGCGATTAATCAGTGGGTTAGGCGCTATTGTCAAGCTCGCGGGGGATTCTATTCCCCAGCGCACTGTTAAAGACCAGGCAGCACTTCGTATTACTCTGGGGGAGCTGCCGAAGAATCCACCGGCGATTTTTAAGCCGCCTATCCCGCCAGATCCGGATAATCCTATCTTGCCCGAAGAAAAGCAGTTGCCCACGACGCGGATGGCAGAGCTTGCTGTGTTGCGCAAAGTCTTTACGGAAGCTCAACGGTATCAAAATCAAGGTTCAGGAAAAACGGATTCAAAGATGGAAGCATTGTTGCCTGCCTTGGATGGCAAACTACCCGTCCGCATCAACTGCCATACCGCTCAGGATATTCGCAACGCCATTTCCTTTGCCACAGCGTTCAACTTGAAACTCATTATAGAAGGCGCTACCGAAGCATACAAAGTTATTGACGAGATTAAACAGAGCAAGTCGCCGGTTGTCATCAGCGGCATCCTTCAACCCGGCCGAAGCGAAGCAAAAGACTACACACGGGATATCGCACTCGGACGTGTCAATCCCGGGAATCCAAGCGTGTTGGCAAAAGCGGGTGTCAAATTTGCGATTTATGCGCCTACCGATGAGACTATTCCTGACCTTCAATTCATCGCTGGCTACGCTGTCAGTCAGGGATTGTCACCAGAAGAGGCGCTTAGTGCAATTACAATTGCGCCTGCTGAAATTCTTGGGATTGCCGATCGCGTGGGAAGCATCGAAAAAGGCAAAGATGCCGACCTTGTCATTCTAACTGGAGAGCTGTTTAGAATCCAATCGGTTGTTGACAGAACACTCATAAATGGCAGGATTGTTTATGCTCGTCCAGCGGCAGAAACGAAAAAGGAAGCGGTAGAAGAATCGCTTATCGCCATTCGAGCGCGAAAAATTTTTACAGGGAGCCGGGGGCAAATTAACGATGGATTTATCCTCATCAAAGGCTCTAAAATCGCTTATGTTGGCAAGCCTAAGCAGATTCCGCAGGAAGCGATTATCATTGACGCCAGCGAGAGCGTTGTTATTCCCGGCATGATTGATATTCACTCTCACCTCGGACTGCACTGGGAAAGCGAGCCTGTGCGAATGAATCCTTCGGCACCGACGAGCGGGCCGGGTTCCAGCAAGTTACACCTGGTCAGCATCGCCAACAGCATCGCACCAAATGACGAAGGATTTCAGGAGGTTTTACGCTCCGGGGTAACATCGGTTTTGCTGGCGCCAGAAACTCGCGGACTTGTGAGCGGCAACGCCGCATTAATCAAACTTGCCGGCGGCAGTATGCAGGATATGATTGTCAAAGAATACGCGGCTATAAAATTTTCAATGCTTGGCGAAAGAGCAAAACTGGCGCGAATCTGGGAAGCGCGAGACCTGCTCAAAAAAGCGAAAGAATACACCGAAAAGTGGGATGAATACGAACGTAAACTTCCGGAATACAAACACCGTAAAGCAACTGATAAAGAAGGAGTGGTTAAAGAGCCTGACCGTCCAAAGCGCGACGCGAATCTCGAATTGCTGCGCAGACTCTTTAAGCACGAAATGCCTGCGCTTGTGCATGCCAATCGCGCTGATGAAATCCGCAATGCGTTGAAAGTCTTTCGAGACGAATACAACCTCGATGTCATTATTTTAGGCGGGGACGACAGCTATCGCGTCACTCCTGAGCTGAAGAAATATAACGTTGGTGTTGCCATCGGCCCCAATATCATTCGATACGAGAAAGGCAAGCCGGTCAATAACGCCGACCTTCTGACTAAAAATGGGCTGCGCGTCGCATTCCACACCAGCGCTACTTCGGGAACACAATATTTGCCGATGAACGCTGCTTACGCCGTACGATATGGAATGGATGAAGGCAAAGCATTTCAAGCTATCACCAGCTATCCAGCAGAACTTCTGCACGTCAATGACAGGATAGGAAGCATAGACGTGGGCAAAGATGCGGATTTGGTCATTCTCTCTGGTGAGCCGTTTGATTTTACAAGCCAGGTGAAAAAAGTCTTCGTGAATGGACGGATTGTCTTTGAGCGCGCAGAATAAAGAAGCTGTCTAAGTGAGTTGTGCACTTGCATAACCATAGAGGTGTGTGTAAATGAAAATTCGTTCAAGCATTATCATTCTTATTTTGTGTGTCTTTCAGTTTTGCATTGCCACTGCGACTGGACCGGCAAAGTATGCTATCAGAGCGGGGAAAATCTTGACCGTCACCAAAGGAACGATTAATCACGGCATTATACTGGTCGAGGATAAGGTGATTAAGGCAGTCGGAACAACAGGTGAAGTAACGATTCCGAAGGATTATACTTTGATCGATGCATCGGACAAGTGGGTTATGCCTGGCATGGTGGAGATTCACTCTCACATCGGTGCAGAGGGCGGGTTCAACGATATGGTTGTTCCCACAAATCCGGAACTTCGCATAATGGATACCATTGACCCGGAATCATTAGCACTTAAGTACGCCGTTGCCAGCGGCGTGACTACAATTCATACCATACCGGGTAGCGGGACAAATCTGGCAGGCTTTGGGGTCTTGTATAAGCCGTATGGCAAAACAATAGATGAGATGTTAATTCGTCCTTTTAGGCACTATGAAAATCGCACAAGCTTATAATCCAGAGCGACGGGGCGGTGATCTGGGGCTTACCAGGATGGGGATGTCTTGGATGCTGCGGGACATTCTCGAAAAGGCGAAAGAATATACTGAAGAATGGCGAGCCTATGAGAAAGGAGAGCGGGAGGAGAAGCCGGCAAAGAAGCCCGAACTTGAACAGATGAGAAAAGTGTTCCAAGGAGCTATTCCGGTGCTGGTTCACACGGCAAGTGCACGTGACGTGATGGCGACAGCGCGAATCTTCTACGATGAGTTCAAGCTCTCAACTATCATATCTCATGCGACATTTCATGGCTACAAAGTCGCCCACGAAATGGCAAAGCGCGACGTGCATGTGAACGTAGGACCAAGGCTGTACGATTTTACCTTTTCGCAGGATAACAAATTCTACGGTCTGACGGCGGAGTATAAATCTGCCGGCGTGAAAAATCTTTCCATCAATACAGATGCCGTCGGATTGGGAAGCCAGGAAGAACTGGCCTTACAGGCAGCTATGTCCGTACGCCTTGGGCTTGATGAAGTAGCTGCCTTAAAAGCCGTTACCATTAATCCTGCCCTTGCTATAGGGATTGATGACCGCGTTGGCAGTATTGAAATCGGCAAAGACGCCGACCTGATTATTAAAGGTGGCAGCCTGTTTGATGTTACAATTCCTGTGGATATGGTCTTTGTCAACGGGAAGATTGCATATAGGAGAGAGAAATGAAGTATGCAATTTCAATAATGTCTGTCGTAATTTTTATGTTCATCGTTGATTCATCAGACGCTGAAGATAGGTCAGTATCTGCAAAATATGCTATCAAAGCAGGCAAAATTCTCACGATGGCGCCGGTCGAAGATTCGACCAACAGCAATCGCGTTATCAATCACGGTATTATTTTGGTCAGCAGTGGGAAGATTGAGGCCCTCGGGCCGACGCCAGGCATCCAGATACCGGAAGGATATACTTTGATTGATGCTTCAGATCGATGGGTAACGCCCGGCATCGTAGAAGCGCATACACACATTGCTATAGAAGGCTATGGATTCAACGATATGGTGACGCCCATCAATCCTGAATTGGGTATTGCTGAGAGCGTGAATCCCGAAGATATAACTATCAGGAATGCTGTAACGGGCGGCGTAACAACGATCAACACAATGCCCGGCAGCGGAACCAATCTGGGAGGATTTTCCGTTATTATCAAACTGGATAGCTCTTCTCCCGAAAAGATGGTTCTTCGGGAATTAGGCGCGATGAAAGCAACACAGGCTTACAATCCTGAACGACGCGGCGGCGACTTGGGACTCACACGTATGGGCATGTCATGGTCATTGCGACAAATGCTTAAACGCGCTAAAGAATATACAGATCTCTGGGAAGCATATGAGCGGGGTGAGCGTAAGGACAAGCCGGAGTTTAAGCCTGAATGGGAGAAGGTACGGAAAGTGTTTCGTGGTGAAATACCAACCATCGTACACACTTACGAAGGCTGGGGCGTTATGCAGACAATCCGCATGTTCAACGATGAAAACAACCTAAAAGTCATCGCAACCCATACCGCCGGCGGTGGGTATATGGTCGGAGCGGAAGCGGCAAAACGCGACGGCGTATCGATCAATATTGGCCCCAGGTTGCTGGATTTCTCATGGGGCGCAGAGCATGATAACCGATTCCATGGAATGGGCGCGGAATATTACAAAGCAGGCGTAAGAAATCTTTCCATCAACACGGATGCCGTCGGATTGGGAGGCCAGGAAGGACTGGCCTTACAGGCTGCCATGTCCGCACGCCTGGGGCTCGATGATGAAATCGCTTTAAGGGCCATTACCATTAATCCTGCCCGCGCACTTGATATAGATGACCGCGTCGGTTCCCTGGAAGTTGGCAAGGATGCTGATATTGT
>JBDRTM010000500.1:0-10911 GCA_043824065.1 Planctomycetota bacterium
GGTGGGATGAGGCTGCTGATGATTTTTTTGGCTTTGGGTGTTGCTATGGCCTATTTGCACTACCGACCGATATGGCAGCGAATTATCTTGTTGGCCAGCACAATACCGATAGCAATATTTTGCAATATCGTGCGGGTTACAGTTACAGGATTTATTTATATACTAATACATCCCAAATACGCTCAAGGTATTTATCATGATGGGCTTGGACTGGCAATGCTGATATTGGCGTTTGGCTTATACGGTTTGTTGGCGTGGTTTATGTCGAGTTTGTTTACTGAAGAAACGGAGGAGGTTACTAAGGATATTGTGGTTCGGGGACACTCGTCTCGGCGAAGGCCGAAGCCGCAGCAGGATGATACTTGATGTGAAAACACAGATTATGAGATACAATATACGAGTTTATTTACAGCCGGCCTTTTTGATATGTGCAGCGGTGCTTGCAACAGCCGGGGCCGGCATGTCAATAGCCATAAAAAGTTTCGGCGTATATCTAAAGAAGGAACCGCTGCCGTTGAAAAAGTCGTTGGACCTTTTGGATGAAAGTGATTTGGCTTCTTACAAGGTAATATCCAAACGCAAAATCGAAAACGAGGAAATAGTCAAAGCCTTAGGAACCGAGGATTATATTCAATGGATTCTGGAAGATACCGATGCGGCGGCTAACGGTCCTGTTAAAAAATGTATGTTGTTTATTACTTATTACGAGCTTCCTGACAGGGTGCCGCATGTGCCGGAAGAATGCTATGCGGGCGGAGGCTTTCAGAGATTGGCATCCGATAGCGTAACGTTGGAGATAAACAACAATGCCGGGTTTGAGAGAAAAATCAGGGGAAAACATCTTGTCTTTGGCAGTACAAAGGCCAATCTCTGGCAGGGGGGTGAGAAATTCCCGGTTTTGTACTTATTTAAGGTCAATGAAGATTATGCGGCTTCCAGGGAAGAAGCTCGAATAGCTTTGAATAAGAACCTTTTCCGCAAATCTTCGTATTTTTGCAAGGTTGAGCTGGTTTTTAACCAGACGTTGATACCACCCAGCAAAGAGCAGGCAGTTAAAGCGGGCGAAAAGCTCCTGGCCGTGATTTTGCCTATTTTAGAAACAGAGCACTGGCCCGACTGGGAAAAGTAAACCGCGGTATGCGAAAACAAAAAAGTGAGTAGTGAGTAGTGAGTAGTGAGTAGTGAGTAGTGAGTGGTGAGTAGTGAGTAGTGAGTAGTGAGTGGTGAGTTGACTGCTCACCAATTAGCCAATTAACCACTCACCAATTAACCACTCACCAATTAACCACTCACCAATTAACCACTCACCAATATACGAGGTTAATTTATGGCAAACAGGAGGTTAAACAAAAAAGTTGCACTGATAGGCTCGGTGATTTTTGTAGTTGTTGCCTTGGTGGCCATTTTGGTAATTCTGCATTTGAGCAGAGACCCGGCAGAATTTATCAAAGACGCCGAGGCCGCCCTACAAGCAGCACGTCAGGCGACGGATGAACAAATAAAACAACAAAACTATGACAGGGCCCAAAGCAGTTTTCGCGGTGCATATACGAGTGCAAAGACCAACCCGCTCAGAGAAGAGATACTTTTCAAAATGGTGGATATGTACCTCGAAATTAAGGAATGGCCCTATATATTGAGTTGCTGGGACGAAATAATAAGGATAGATCCGAACAATGTGAAAGCTCGTTACGGCCGGTTGAAGTACCTTTACATAATGGCTGATAGCGGTGCACGTCTAATGTCTGTCGCCAATGCGGGTCGAATTTGGCAAGAGGTGCACAAGCAGGCGTCAGAATTTTTGAAAGTGGCAGAGAATGCAGAGCTGCTTATGGAAGATACGGCCAGATGGGATGTCTTTGAGACAGAGTCAGAAGTCAGAAGTCAGGAGTCAGAAGTCAGAAGTCAGCAGCTCCTGGGGCCGTATTTATATCTGCTCAGAGGCAGAGCCGCTCTTGAAATGGCATCTCTGGGGGCAGTAACGAACAGGGACGAATCGCTTGCTCAGGCAGTCGATGATTTGAAGAAGATACAGGAGTTTGAGCCAAATAATATCGATGCCTATTGGTATTTGGCGAGGGCGGCTGTCACAAAAGGGGAAATTTTCGCTTCACGAGGTAACTTTGAAGAAAGAGACAAGGCCGCAGAGCAGGCAACGGTGCTTTTTGAGCAGGCAGTTCAGATTGCAGGGACCGAGCCACTCGTCTCGGCGAAGGCCCGAGCCGTAGCCGCGAAGGCACACATTAATCTTCTGGCACTGAAGCTTATGCTCGCTAAAGGCGGCGAGCCTGAGCTGGTGAATGAGCGGATTCGGGCACTCGAACCGGAGTATTTGTCGCTTGTGCGCAACTTTGGCTCCAGTGCAGAGGCATTTGCTGCAATTTCTCAATTCTATTCGGTCTATTTGGCCTATTCAGGTCCTCGGCTGGTACCCGAAAATTTAGATAAGGCTATTGAAGCCATTGAACAGGCGATTAGATTGGATGAACAAAATGTGGTTTATGCAATAAATGCGGCCAATTTGCACTATCGCAGATTTTCTATTTATAAGCAAAAGCAGCAGGTAGAAAAAGCAATAGAGACAGCAAAGAACGCACTGACTTTGCCGGATGCACAGGATGCACCCGGTCCACGACGTCAGGCCAAGATAAATAACAGATTTATTCTGTATGCCTTTCTCGCAAATTGCTACATCGAGCAAATACTTGAGCCTTGTGAGCCGCAGAGCCAATCGCAAACCGATGTTTGGCTGGCAGGTGCTGAGCAGGCCGTGCACGAAATCGAGCAGATTTCCGGCAGTGGTGAAGAGCCGCTGGTTATTAAATGGAGTGGAATGCTTGAGCTTGCAAAGGGCAATAGGGAAGCCGCCATCAGAAAGTTATATGAAGCTTACGAAAAACTTAAAGCACTTAAACCACCTGAACCACCCTGGCCCAGTGAGCCACAATTTGCGCAGCTTTCGTACACTCTTGCGAAGATTTTTAAGGACACTTATGAAGTTGGGGCGGTCAGAGAATTTCTGATAAGTGCGCTCAATTCAGGAATTGGCCAGACCAAACCTGAAGCGCATTTGGATTATGTTGAGGTTATTATGAAGTTCACTCAGTGGTCGGACGCCATACAGACCATAAATGCTTTTGAAGAGTATTTCGGTCCCGATGAGAGAAGCCAAGAGCTTCGCATCAAGACTTATATTGGGGCAAAGAAGTTTGATGACGCTGAAAAGGAATTGGCAAACAGACCTGAGGATGAACTTAATACAATTAAGCTCAAGCTGGTTCTGGCAAAGGCCAGGATTCGTCAAATTCAACTGACAATGGCGCAAAGGGAAATACGGGAAAGTTCGGGCCTTGTTTCTCAGCAAACCGGCCCTGAAGAAAAAGAGCCTGTTGAGCTGACAACCGATATCCGGCTCATGACGGAAGAATTGAAAAGCTACTTGCAGCTTGAAGCAGAGCTGCTGGAAAAGCTCCTGCTGATAGAGCCAAATTCTGTTGAACAAGCTTCTGTCATTGGTGTTTGCAGAAATTACATATCGCAAGGCCAGGCGGGCCGGGCCAAAAGTTTAGTCAACGGGTTTTTGGAACGTTTTCCGGATAATGCGGCAGTGCTGGTTTATAAGCAGATACTCTCTGAAACTGACCCGGCAAAGATTTCGCAACAAAGGCGCAAGGAAATAGAGGAGCAGGTGCTATCGAATATCCCTGACCCGATTCGCCGCGCCACGCAGCTTGGGATATTTTATCGAGGGTACAACGAACCGGAAAAAGCAGCTCGCCAATTAAAAAGGGCCATTGAAATAGGAACTTCGCAACCCCGCCCATCGGATGGGCGGGGCGTATCCGATGGCCCGGCTTTTGAGCAAATAAAATTTGCTGCAAGCCATCTTTTGGACGTAGCACTTGTGGCGAAAGACTGGGAGCTGGCAGAACAAATCACGGAGACTATCCGCCGTGAAAACCTCGATAATTATCAGGGCCAGATTGTTGCAGCCCGCCTGGCTATGGCTAAAGGCGAATTCGAAGATGCATTGGCAAAAATCGACGAATGTTTGAGACAAAGGCCTGTATTTTCGTACGCTTATATGCTCAGAAGCGATATCAATGCTTCTCTTGGAAACGAGCATGCATCTATGGAGGACATTCGAAAAGCTGCATCTTTGAACCCTCTCGATGGAATCATTGCAAAAGCATCGGCGAACGTGTTATACCGTCGAAATCAGAAGCTTGGTGATAGTGTCTCTTCGGCCCAGATAGTCGAGGTCAGGAGTGCTTTGGAAAGAGCAATCGCACTGAATCCCGGTGATTTGACGTTACTTGGCTTGTATGCCGAGTATATAGCCCCGACAGAGCCGTTGAGGGCAGTGGCAATTCGTCAGGACCTGCAAAGGGCCGCCCCTAATATGGACAATGCTTTACTGCTCGGGCAACTGGCAACGCAGGTGGCTGTCAAAGAAACCAATCCGCAGCAAAAGGAGGCGATGTTTGGTATTGCTGCTTCGGCTTTCGAGCAGGCCAAGGAGATAAATCCCCGCGACAAGCTGATGCTCTATCACTATGCCCAATACTTTCGTGCCAGGGGGCAGAATGAAAAGGCCAAGGCACTACTGCAGGAATCACAAGACGAGAAATTGCTTTGGGACCATTATTTTCAGCGAGGCCAATACGACGAGGCCAGGAGGGTCCTGGAGCAGTTATACGAAGGGGGCACTAAAGATAGCGTTGTGCTCAAAGGCCTCTTGCTTGTTGCTGAAAAAACCATCGACAGAGAGGCTGTAAAGAAATATTCCGAGGAGCTTGTAGCGCTTGATGAGGCCGTAGAAAACAATCTTATTCAGATTGAGGCTTTTCTTAGGGTTGGCCTTATCAAGGAAGCTGAATACAAATTACAGAGCTTTAAGGAAAAGTATCCTAATGAAAAAAGAATACTCCTGCTTCAGGCCTGGCTGCTAATGAGACAGGGGCGGCTGGACAAGGCATTGGAGCTGACGAATAAAAATCTCCAGACCAATCAGAACAACCCGGCGGCATGGCGATTAAGAGGTGAAATCAATTTTTTCCTGGCAGATTATGGCAAGGCAATCAGCGACTTTAGAGAAAGCAAATTGTTGTCAGATGAGCCTGTTACCCGGATTTCTTTGGCCAAGGCTTATATGGGCGCCGGGCGATATGAGGATGCTATCACGGAGCTTGAAGTTACAATAAACGCACCTGGTGCTCCTCCTGAAGCGCTGGTTTTGCTTGAGGGCATTTACTCCCAGCTCGACAGAAAAGAAGCATTGAAGAGATTCTACAAGGAGACACTTGAGGAATTTCCAGACAGCGTACGGTGGCTTAATCAAGCGGGTGCATTTGCTGTTAAGAGAGGTGAATTCGACAAAGCCGAGCAATTATATAAAAAAGCTTATCTGCTCAGACAACAAGCACATCTGGCCAGAAGTCAGAAGTCAGAAGACAGAAGTCAGAAGTCAGAAGACGGAAGTCAGAAGTCAGCTCTGTCCTCTGACCTCTGTTCTCCGTCCTCTGTGCAAAAGGATGTGCTGTACGTTACAGCGTTCGATGGATATTTGAAGGCACTTCTCTTAGGGGCGGGGGAACCAAACACAGAAAAGTGGGACCCTCGGAAGCTGGACAAGGTTTTCGAAGAGTGCAGTAAGTATGTTGATAGCAGTATTGCGCCCATAGCATATTTGCGAATGGCTCAGGCGAAGTTGAAGCTCGGCGATAGAACAACCGCTGTAGAATATTGTCGAAGAGCTGTTGATAAAGCGGGGGAGAATGAGACGTTTGCCTCAGAGGTTCTGCTGAGAATGTTCTTGATGCTTGGGCCTGATGAGGTTTTGAAGTATTGCAGGCAGAAGCTCGAAACCAACCCGAATTCACTTGCGGCTAATTTTGCTATGTTTAATTTGGCGAAGCTTAACAACGAGTACGAGAAGGCAATAGGCTATATTGACAAATGTATCGAGCCGGCTGAGCCGGACAGTCCGCGCAGGGCTAATTACACGATGAAAAAAGCTGACATTTTGACCCTCGCCTACAAGAAAAGCTCCGATAATAATTATCTCAGAACCGCTATTACAGTTTACGAAAGTTTGCTGACCAAAATGCCGAATAATACCAGTATTCTGAACAATTTAGCGTATTTGCTTGCTGAAAATAATGAAAGGCTCCCGGAAGCTCTCCTGTACGCCAAGCGTGCACTTGGCACACAGCCGAATAACCCCGGCTTCCTGGATACTTATGCCTATGTGCTGCATAAACAAGGTGAAAATTCGCAGGCCGCCGAATTTTTGGCAGCCGCGTTGCAGCAATATCAACAGAATGATATTCTCGTACCTGCGGAGGTGTACGAGCATAAAGGGATGATAAAAGAAAAACTCGGGGCAAAAGATGAGGCACTCGCTGCTTATAGACAGGCGTTGGAAATAGGAGCAGACAGATTGTCGCAGAAAGCTGAGCAGCGAATTAACAAGGCTATTGAGCGGCTTTCGCCGTGATGCCTTACGTGGTTGGTTAATTGGTGAGTGGTTAATTGGTGAGTGGTTAATTAGTGAGTGGTTAATTGGTGAGTGGTTAATTGGTGAGTGGTTAATTGGTGAGTGGTTAATTGGTGAGTGGTTAATTAACTACTCACTACTCACTACTCACTAATCACCATAGTAATTGCTTTATTGGTTGATTCCGGGTAGAGAACAGGATGGCCGAAGAAAGACCAATAGCAGGGACCCCGCAAGGCGGGAACCCATCCAATAGAATAACAGGGCCGGCTGGGCCAAGGCTCCCGGCGACTTCCTCGATGACGCCGAGAGAGGCCCTGGGGATATTGCGCAGGCACATATTTCTGATAATTTTTCTGACTATATTGGGGGTGACGGCCGGCGGCGCCGGCTGGTATCTTTTGCAGAAATATCTTCCAAGACATATCGCCACAACCTATATTCAAGTCCTTCCACCGGTAGAAAAAGACCCTATGGACATCACTGCACCTCAGACGCCGAAGGATATTCTATACGGTCATCGCCAGTCAATAGCTAATCTCATAAAACAGCAGCGTACTTTGCAGGATTTGCTTGAGAGCGACGTAGTTAAAAAGACCAGGTGGTTTAAGCGCAGAGACGGGAGCATAAGAAAAGCCGTTAGGTATTTGGACAGGTATTTTAGTGCCTACGCCCACAGAGATGCTGAGTTTGTTGAGGTCTCGATGACCTGCCGTGACGCCAGAGAAGCAGCAGACATAGTGAACGAAATGGTGCGTTTGTTTCTTGCCAGGCAGGGAACTGTGGAAAGAGGAAAGGTAAATGCCGAGCTGGTAATGCTTGAAGAGCGGCAGCGCCGAGTTCAAACAGAATTGAATGATGCTGACAAAGGCCTGGATGAGGTCCGCGAGAGATGGGGCATAACTGACCTTGCTATGCCTGTGGGGCGTAATTACCAGCACACAATCACTCTAAAGTTGAATAATTTGGAGCTTGAGAAGGACAGCCTTGACTTAGCTATAAGGCAGCTTAGCGCCGACATATCAAATCTTAAGGATTTGGCGACAGGGCCTATTACTGAGCAGATTGAATATGTGATAGAGAGAGACCCCGTTATGGTTACACTTGCTACGCAGCTTGTCTCTCAGGAGACACAACTGTCGGGCAGACTCACAAAGTTTGGTGAAAATCACAGGGATGTGCGGCGAATAAGGGAGCAGATAAACGAAATCAGGAAAAGAAGAGAGCTCCGGAAAGCTGAAATTGGGGAACAGACCCGCAGGGCGAATCTCGAAAATGCGCGCGACGGCTTGCATGTTTTGCAGGAAAGGTTCGAGCAGCTGGAACAACTGCGAGAGGAAGCCGAAGCGAAGAAGGAAGAGCTTGATAAAGCCCGTGTCCAGTATGAACAGCGGCTGAAGATAAGAGATGAGCGAATCGCAATGCTTGACTCAATCAAAGAGCAGGTTGAGAAATTGAAGATGATGCATGATTCCCCGGAGACACCTAAAGTGCAGGCTGTTGGCCTTGCTCCGATACCGCTGGAAATGGTGTTCTCCCGCCAGTGGTACCTTTGGTTCCCGGGCGGAACGATGTTGGGCTTTATGCTTGGTGTAGGTCTTACCTTCCTTGTTGAGCTGACTAACGACCTGGTGCGGACACCGAGCGATGTTGCCAAATATTTGCGTATTCCCCTGTTGGGTGTTATCCCCGATGCATCTGAAGATAGTCAGGTTCGGCGCATTGAGCTTCTGTCTGTCGTTCGGCTGGCTCCTTACTCTGTTATAAGCGAGTCCTACAGGCGATGTCGGGCGAACTTGAAGCTCTCCGGCACGGCGGAGTCTTTGAAGACTTTGCTTGTCAGCAGCGGCATGGCAGGGGACGGCAAGACTTCAGTGGCGGTTAATCTTGCAACCACCTTTGTTGCCGCGGACAAAAAAGTGCTGCTGATAGATGCCAATTTCAGACTGCCTAATTTGAAAAGACTATTTCCAAAAATACAGACCGATGAGCTCGAAGAAAAACTTGAAGTCGAGAGTTTTGATTTTGGATTGAGCAGTGTGCTGATGAACCAGTGCGGTTCCAAAGAAGCTATAAGGTCCGGTGGCATAGAGGGCCTTGACGTAATCGATGGTGGGCCGTTGCCTGCTAATCCGGCGGAGCTGCTCGGCAGCCCCAGGATGGAAGAGCTGCTTGGCCGGCAGCGTAACAACTACGACCACATTATAATTGATGGGCCGCCTGTTTTGCTGGTTAGTGATGCAAAGGTATTAGCACGACTTGTTGATACGACAATTCTTGTATTCAACGCTGCCACCACAAGCAGGGGCGCTGCCCAGAGAACTATTAGCGAATTCAAAGATGTTAATGCTAATATAGTCGGCTGTGTGCTCTTTGCCGTAAGGTCTATGAAGGGAGGATATTTCCAGGAGCAATTCAAGTCGTACCGGAAATATGAGAAGAAGGCCAAGAAGGCCAGAAAGGCCGCACTTGCCGCAGGCCGAGCCTAAGCCACTAAGAAACTATCTCAAAACTGTCACCCTGAGCGAAAAGAGCCTTTAGCCCTGAGCGAAGTCGAAGGGGAAGGGTCTGGCTGGCAGAAATAAGAGATTCTTCGCGGAGTTTATCCTTGAGCAAAGCGAAGGGCTCAGAATGACAAATTGAGTTTTGAGATAGTTTCTAAACGTTTGAGATTCTGTTGGATAGTGAAAAATATTGAGCTTTGCGTTATTATAATATTAGTACTCTGTAACAATTGATTTGCAGAGTTGTCATTGCGAGCACCTGACCTGATTCTCAGGAAGTATGCAGAAGAAAATGGACCAACAATGTCATTGCGAAGGAGCCGCAGGCGACTGTGGCAATCTCAAACCTCGCAATACGAAAACCGTTTATTTTCTTAGGAGGCATTTTGAAAGGCCGTGGCAATCTCGTGGCATCAAACAATAGAGATTGCTTCGCTTCGCTCGCAATGACACCCGTCATTTGAGTTGTTACAGAGTATCAGGGTGGCACCCTCAAACTTGTTTGGGGGTGTTCTTAAACTTGTATGCAGGCTTTTTTATAAGAGGCTAATTTTATGGAGAAATTTTTGGTTACCGGCGGAGCCGGTTTTATCGGTTCGAATATCTGCAAAGAGCTCATCTCGCAAGGCTGCTTTGTAAGAGTTGTTGACAATCTGCTCACGGGCAAAAAAAGCAACCTTGCCTCTATCATAGACAAAATCGATTTTATACAGGCCGATATGGGCGATGCGGAGGTCGCCCAATCGGCCACTAAGGATATCGACGTCGTTTTGCATCAGGGGGCATTGCCGTCGGTCCCGCGCAGCGTCGATGAGCCGGCAGCTACGCACAGGCACTGTGTCGATGCGACCTTCACGCTTCTTTTGGCTGCCCGTGATGCCGGCGTAAAGCGATTCGTCTATGCCGCAAGCTCCTCAGCTTACGGCGATACGCCGACTCTACCGAAGGTCGAGACGATGACGCCTATGCCGCTTTCGCCTTATGCGGCCGCTAAGCTCGTTGGCGAATATTACTGCTCGGTATTCTATAAGGTCTTCGGCCTTGAGACTATTTCACTGCGCTATTTCAATGTCTTTGGTCCGCAACAGGACCCGGCCAGCCAATATGCGGCCGCCATACCGGCTTTTGTTACAGCCATATTGAAGGACGAACCGCCCACTATTTACGGCGACGGCGAGCAGAGCCGTGATTTTACATACATTGACAACGTAGTTGAGGCAAACTTACTTGCCGCACGAGCCAAACAGACTAAAGGTGAAGTTATAAATGTCGCCTGCGGTGAAGCCGTAACTGTAAATGAGATTATTGCTCTGATTAACGAACTGGTTGGAAAAAATATTAAGCCAATTTACACCGACCCTCGCCCCGGCGACGTAAAACACTCCCTCGCCGACATCGCTCTGGCCCAGAAACTAATCAGCTACAAAACCAAAGTACCGTTTCAGCAAGGTCTGCAACTGGCAATAGAATGGTATCGGGAAAATCTCCTCTGACGTCATTCCGAGCGCAGCCGAGGAATCTATTTACCCTATGTCATTCCCGCGCTTGTTATGTCATTCCCGCGAAAGCGGGAATCCATTACGTTGTCATGCTGAACAATGCGAAAAAACAGTTATAGTTATTGTTCAATCCAAATCAGTCAGTTTGAGTTAATCTGGTTTTCTTTTAATAACTTCAGTAGTTTTTCTAGGTTTATCTTTCTTAAGCAATCTCAACATTTCCTCAGTTTTTCTAAGCATCAATTCAAACCGCTGTTTGGTTGTTAAAGACGTAAGGTAATCTAATTCAAATTCGATTTCCTTGTCCTCATCATGTTTGTCCAGTTTTAGAATAGCCATACAGCCCTTTAGCCAATATCTGATTCGATTTGAAAAAGTTTTATAAAAAATTTTACCTATACAATCAATA
>JBDRTM010000501.1:0-5980 GCA_043824065.1 Planctomycetota bacterium
GAAAAGCGCAGTTCAGCCCAGAAAAAATCCCCATCAAAATCAAACGTCTCATAGCTATGCCAGACTACCCCGAAAAGCTTATGAAAATGGTTGAAAAAGCCGTGGCATCATCATAATCCAACCGAATTTTTCGGTAATACAAAAAAACAAACCCAATTCAAACCCAATCAAAGCCTGTCCTGAGCGCAGTCGAATGGGCCAATCTTAGAAGGAATGAATGTAAACTTTTGTGCTGCAAGGTATTATGAGAGTAAACCCACATCGAAATAATAGTTCAGTTCCGCAGAGCTCAGATGGGAAATCTTTAGTCTCCTGTGTTTGTGCGGAGGAGTTTTCCACTTCTCTTGTCCCAGATGACGGTGCGGACCTTCATTCGGTGGTCGCCGTGGCAATCCGTGCAGACGATTTCATTGGGATCGGTTTTGTCGAGGCCCCCCGGCTGCGGCTTGGGCCTTCGCCGAGACGAGCGCTCCGTCCAGCGAGCAACGACCTTTTCGGGCGGGACATCATCATCCTCATGGCAGCCTCGACAAGAGGGATCGGCCTTGTCCCGGATCTTTTTCGCCCAGTTAGCGATGATTTTTTTGGGCGGGATATCATGAGCTTCATGGCAGTCTTGACAGAAAGGGTCGATTTTCTCGGCAGAGTACATGATCTCGGGTGGGGTAATGTTGTTTTCGTCATTTCGGTGGGCCGAAGATTCGCCGTGGCAATTGACGCAGCCGATGTCAGCCTTGGCATGGCGGTTGGCGAGGAACTCGGTCATGTAGTTGGCATGGCATACAAAGCAGGCTGTGTTTTCGGCTGCCGCTTGGGTGGCTGCAACAGCAAAAGATTCTTCCTCTTCGGTTGGTTCGTCAAGGAGCAGCGGAGCACTCGTATCGACTACAAGGGGTGGAGGTCCTCCTATGGTTTTAGTCTCGTTGTCAGTGACAGGAGCAGCTTGGATGTCGGCCGGCTCAGGCTCGGTTGGGCAAGTGCAGCTTAGAAGAGTTGTGGAGATAAGCGCAAGAAGCACTATAAGTATTTTGGAAAGACTATCATCTATTTTCATTTGTTGCCCTTGCTGAAGTTTTGCAAAATTGAGGTTAGGCATATATTATTTAAGAAAATCATATTTTTCTATTTTATTAAATAATTAGTATCTGTTGCGGAAAACGAAAATCGACGATGTCACCCCTGCGAAAGCAGGGGTCCAGAGCGAAAAACTGGATTCCCGCTTTCGCGGGAATGACAAATACTGTTTCCACAACAGGAACTAATTAGGCAATAGCATACTGTTTGAAAGGAAAAAATCAAAAGACAATTTTTTCTTTCCAAAGTATGCCTAACCTCAATTTTGCAAAAGTCTTGTTCTTATACCGAGTATTAGACGTATTCCCAGTCTTTGAGCCACTGATAGTTGGGCGGCAGTGAGGCCCAGGCATCATCCATTGCCCTATCGAGCTCGGCTTTCTCCTTCAGGTCGAGCTCGCGACGCTCCTTGACGGCAAGGGCAATATTGTCCACCTGCTGGACGCTAATAAGCCCCGGCATTGGTGCTGTTATGGCCGGGTTGCAGAGGACATAGCGGATGGCCAGACGCGCGAGTTGATTGTCTTGTTCAGAGTATGGGCTGTTCGGCGAACTGTCACCCTTGAATAGAGAATTGCTGGCGAAAGGCTTAATGCCAAACCAGCCGACATCGTATTTCTTGAGAGTGGCCCAGAGACCGGATTCATCGGTAACGAGTTTGCTTTTAGCGGTGTATGGGGTCAGGATGACCTCGATCTGGTCGGAGTGCTTTTCGATGATTTTCTTCAGGTCGGGCCTGTCGTGTGATGAGATACCGATGAAGCGGGCACGACCGGTTTTCTTTGCCCAATCGAGGGCTTTGGCAGCCTCTTCGACCTCCGCTGCGGTATGGCGGCTGCTGTCCACGAGGAGGCTAATTCGCCAGAGGTCAACGTAGTCAAGACCTGCTTCTTTCATTCCTTCGTCGAGGCCCTGCTTGAGCTTCTTGGCCGAGCGCCATTCTTCGAAGCGGCTTTCCCTGATGTGCCAGGAATAACCGAAGTACATCTTGTCCCGACGGCCTTTGAGGGCCTTGGCGTAGGCGAGGATTTCCTCGCGGTAGCAAGCGTCAACGTAGTTGATGCCGCGCTCGATGCAGCGGGTAACGACATCATAGCGGTTTTTCTGGAAGTCGCGGCGGTCGATGTCTGTGGTCATCCAGCCTTCCGGCTCGGTGCCGCCTATTATTTTAACGAGGCGCTTCCAGTGACCGCCGAGACAGACAGCGGAAATCGTGAGGCCGGTTCTGCCGCATCGGCGGTATTCCATGTCGGGGTTGTAGTTTAGAATCTTGCGAGTATCCGCCCCGCGGGCACTGTCGGAAAGTGCAATCCCGGCACCAATGGCGGCGCCAACGACAGCACTGTCCCGAATGAACCGACGACGTGTAAGCTTATCGGCCATTCCACAAATCTCCTTTCTTCTCCCGGTTATTCCGGGATACTATTTTCAACTGACATTTTCTAATTATTATCTGTTGCGGAAAACAAAAACCGACGATGTCACCCCTGCGGAAGCAGGGGTCCAGAGCGAAAAAGCTGGATTCCCGCTTGCGCGGGAATGACAAATACTGTTTTCGCAACAGGAACTATTTAGCGCGTTCAAAATAACTTCCGTACTTTTCGGCTGCTCATATTCTTTAAGTTTTATCTGGCTCCTTTACTTTTGTTAGTCTTACGTTTAAGGTTGTCGATACTCGTATCGATGCTCGCCCTGGAAACTCGAGTCTCGGGCTTCCAGCCTCCAGTTTCGATACAAGCTTCGACAACGACAAACCAGTTTTATCATATCATAGATTTACTTGGATTTCAAGAGGATAGGGTATAATTTTTACAGTATATTCAGTGCTGAGTCATTCCTGAAACCACCACTTTGTGCCAGCACTTTAACCTCTTTTTTGTACCACCTGAGAACAATTAATCCCCCTATGACAGCCGACAGGCAGCAGATTCCTGCCTTGTCAAATTTCAACAGTATTGAGTAGCCGATAGCGAGGGAGATACCGTAACAGAGCATGATTCCGCCTGTGACATCAATTATTGTAGATAGAGACAATGCCTTGCCGGGCAGCTCCCGGATGTCACTGCTAAGAATCCCCCAGAAGCCGCCTGGCCGGACCTTGCGATAGAACTCTTCGAGTTTTTCTTTCGAGACAGCGGGCGTGAGGAATGTTACTATTATGCTGACCGGCACAACTATACCTGTCAGGAAAGCTATCTTGATTTCAAAGGGCATCTCAGGCCAGGGGTATCCAAATAGCACAACGCTTTCGGGAATGAACGGGTTGGCAAACCCAAGTACCAGACCGAGAGAAAGTGCTGTAATCTCCGTATAAGCGTTTATTCGCCACCAGAACCAGCGGGCAACACTGATCATGCCACTCCCAACCATAATGAAAGCAAAAAATTCCCACACCGCTGAAACCGTAAGTCCTCGCCAGGCAATATACAAAGCGATGCCTACACCTGCAACCATCATAAGGACAACAATGAGCTTGGTTACAATCATATAATGTCGCTGTGTCGCATCTTTCTTTATAAAACGCTGGTACACGTCCATCATCATGTAAGATGCTCCCCAGTTAAGATGCGTATCGATCGTTGACATAAAAGCAGCAAGAAAGGCTGTAACAAGCAGGCCCTTAAGGCCGTAACCCAGATATTCTTTCATTACCAGGGGGTATGCCTGTGTGTCATTGTAAGGTTCAGTCAGTGTCGGGAAAAGCACGATAGATACAAGTGCTACAACTACCCATATCCATGGTCTGCAGCATTGAAAGATCGCGTAGAATATCGTTGCCAGAACCGAATCACGTTCATTCCTGCAGGCACTCATACGCTGCATATTATAGCCACTGGCATCGATCCACCACAGTACGAAGATGTATATCAGCAGTTTTACCAGGTCGAGGTCGAAGCTTTTGAAATCAGGAAAAATGGAAAGCGTTCTCGGGCCGTAACCTTCAGTGGCGGCGATTGTATCTAATACGTAGCCAAGTCCTCCGACCTTCACTACTGCGATAACAGCAAGAGCTATCATGCTGAAAGTTGCGATAAAGAACTGAATAAAGTCGGTTACGACTACCCCATAGAAACCGGAAAATGTCGAATAGACCAGCGCTACAAACGTGCATATCCCGATAGCCCACCACTTAGGTATATCCGTCATAGTCGTAATAATGGTGCTCATGGCAAAAATTACATAACTGATAATGATGAGGTTCTGTACGATGCCGGCAAAAAACGCCCTGAATCCGCGTAGAAATGCCGCTGACTTGCCCTCATAGCGCAGCTCGTAGAACTGGGCGTCAGTGATGATAGCCGCACGCCGCCAGAGCCGTGAAAAGAGGAATATCCCGACAATGAGCGCCAGCACGGCGACAAACACCCACCAGATTCGTTGAAGTCCGTCCGTACGTGTTATTTCTGTTACTACCAGCGGCGTATCCGATGCGAAACTGGTAGCGACCATCGAGATGGCAATCATCCACCACGGAAAGGACCTGCCGCCGAGGAAATAATTCTCAGAACTTTGCGAGGCCCTTTTGGAAAAGTAAATCCCCGTGCCGAGGGCAAAAAGCATGTAGGCAACTATGATCGCATAGTCAAGAAATCCTAAACGTCCCATCCCTGATTACCATCCCATCTGCATAGCTCTATCTATTTTGCATTTTCAAGTGTTTCAAGGAGACATCTTTTTCTGACTGTCCCTACCTCTATGAAACCACCGGAAATGATACCATAATGAATAAGAGTTGGCCAAGATGAACATCTGGGTTTGCGTCATTTTTACGTCATTCGCCGGTGCTTAACTACCTGCCCACCCGAAAAAGCTCGTTAAATGGATAATAGGAAGTCTGAATAGGTGAAATCTGAGAATCGCCGGTCAGGCCAAGAGGGCAAGTGGAGTTCTGTACAATAAGCTGGAGAATCGGCAGACAATCTTAATATGACTATCAGATTTAATAACTTCCGTTATCAATGTCCGCCGCCATGCATCATGTCCACAGCGTGCGGCAAGACATCTAAAATTATCTCCAATGATTCTTTGACACCTCTTGGACTGCCTGGCAAATTGATAACGAGCGTCTTGTTGCAAATTCCCGCAATACCTCGTGAAAGAATGGCATTTTTGGTTTTTTTAAGACCTTCAGCCCTCATCATTTCGCCTAAACCAGGAATTATTCTCTCACACACAGACGCTGTAGCCTCCGGCGTAACATCGCGAGGCCCCAGCCCTGTCCCGCCGGTAGTAAAAACTACGTCAATGTCTGCTTTATCTGAAAAATGCTTTAGTTCATTGACTATTTTCTCGTGTTCATCAGCTACGATTTTCTTCCGGCATATCTCAAATCTGTCTTCGGGCAGCATATCTTTGATGGTTTGTCCGCTTATATCCTCTCGTTCCCCCTGCGCACAACTGTCGCTTACCGTCAATATAGCTACTCTAATCATTATTAGCAATGACCTCTATAACGTCGCCGACATTGATTTGGCCGGCTTTGATTACCTTTGCAAAGACTCCCTCTCGCGGCATAATGCAATCGCCCACCTGCTCGAAGATTTCACATCGACTATGGCATTTCTTCCCAAACTGAGTAATTTCAAGCTCGACACTTTTACCGAGCTAGAGCTTGCTGCCAACGGACAACTCGAGCAGCTCAATACCTTCTGTCGTGATATTCTCGGCAAAATTACCCGGCGAGACTTTCGCTCCCTTTGCAATCATCTTATCTATGGATTCGACGGCCAGTAAACTTACTTGTCTGTGCCAATTACCCGCATGAGCATCTCCAACGACGCCAAAGTCAGCTTTAAGCTCGGCTATGGGCACATTAACTTTTTGTGTACCTTTTTCTTTCGAAACCGATATCGCTTTAATCCTGCCTTCTATAATCGCCACTTTTTCCACCTGTTTTTTCGAGCAG
>JBDRTM010000502.1:0-2875 GCA_043824065.1 Planctomycetota bacterium
TGACAACTAACACCAGACGGCGAATGTGACCGCCTCCTTCGACGGAGAAGAACCTGTCGAGGTGCTCCTGTGGGAATCCGATGGCAGTAGTCCGAACTTTAAGCCGGACTCCACCAATGAAACTGTCATTGTCGATCTGGACAATCCCTTAGGGGCTGCGAGCGTGGTTTTGACGTTCGGTTTGTTCGACGCCGGCAATGACTGGTGGTGGGCGATTGACAACGTGGAAGTCAGCGGCGTTCTTCCAGAGCCGGTTCCGGTTAATCCCGGCACCGCTGGTCTGGTTGCGTACTACGCATTTGATAACGACGCGAATGATAGTTCCGGCAATGACAACCACGGAACTATCGTCGGAACCGGGACAGAGTGGGTTACTGGATATGTCAACGGCGCATTACTTTTTAAGGACGGCGCAGGTTACGTGGAGGTTCCCGACAGCCCATCATTGAATCCGACAGACGAGGTTACCATTGCCGCCTGGGTGAACCCGACCTGGACAGGGAACAACAGAGTCTTGCAGAAAGGGTCATCGGACAACCAGTATCGCTTTTTGCGCGAAAATGGTGATAATTTTGTTTTCCATTTGTCCGGCGTTGGCAGGTTAGAGGGAATTGCCTGTCCACCCGAGAACGAGTGGCACCACGTTGCAGCTACGTATAACGGCTCAGCGATGAAAATCTACTACGACGGTGAGCTGGTCGCCGAGCAGGCAGCCAGCGGACCCATAGGAACCAGTTCAGACCCGCTTTTCATCGGCACGAAACATGCAACAGCCCCAGCAGGCGACTATTTTTATGGTATCCTGGATGAGGTGGCCTTCTACAACCGGGCTTTGTCTGTTGGCGAGATTCGTTACCTTGCGGGTGAACGGGCAGTAGATCCGTCTCTGGTTATATACTATTCCTTTGACGAAGTTGGTGAAATTGTCGCGGACCAATCCGGCAAAGGCCATGACGGAGTTGTGGTCGGTGACGTCACGGCAGAGCCTGAGGGCAAGTACAATGGAGCTGCCAATTTTGCAAGCGGCAGTTACCTCGATCTGGATGGCCCAAGTTTCCCCGCCGAAGATATTCCAACATCCGCTATGACGCTTGCCGCCTGGATAAAAATTGCTAATACAGGCGGAGATCACGAGATATTCAGCGCCAGAGCATCTGACGGAAGCTGGCTTATTCACCCTGAGCCCAAAAGTAGCGGCGACATTAGATGGCTGCTTCGCTCTTATGGCGGGACTACAATCTTCCAGATACGTGCAGGTACTGTAACGTGGGATGAATGGCTGCATTTTGCAGGCACATACGACAAAGCATCCGGCAAGGCGGCCCTGTATATCAACGGGGAATTGATTGAGGAGATGGACGTTGCAAGCCCTGCGGATATAGCCGGAGACTGGGACCTGGGTGCTCGTGTGGGATTAACTATTGATAACGGAAGACCTTTCACGGGGCTTATGGACGAGTTCCGCATGTACACGCGGGCGCTGTCGCAGGATGAGATACTGACAATTATGCAAGGTATGTGATTTCCGTTTGCCTTTGGTTTTGACTTGGTGGAAGTGTGGCTTGAGAAGCGACTGCTGCTGACGTAGGCTGTAATCAGCATATGCGAGGCCAAGTCGTTGGCCAATGACTTTGCATCAATTCGGGGCCTATACTGAATGATTCGGTATAGGCCCCTATTTTTGTTGGTAATCGGTAATTGGTGAACGGTAATTGATTATTGGTAATTGGTGAATGGTGAATGATGAGTGGTGAATGGAAACAGAAGACCACAGACTCAAGACGGAGGGTGAGCGGGAGTTGCAATTTAGATCCTTCGACTTCGCTCAGGACTTCCGCTTTGCTCCAGTTTGCGATTGCCGATTTTGTTTGATGGCGTTAAAAAAATACGACAATTTAAAAGATTTCGCTTGACGGGAAAGTGTCTGATTTGGTACAAATAAGGTTGATTTTGTGCCCGCACAGAGCTTGCCCTGAGCATAGCCGAAGAGTCGAATGGGTGAGCATCTGTGGATTTGAGGTCATTTAGCGGGCGTAACCTCTGTGGTTTTTCTGAAGAGAGGAGGATTTATAGTAGAAACTTTGTGCTTCTTGATTAAGATTTTTACACTTCGATTAACAATTCATATATTGAAGACAACGAGTGTTTTGGTGTGTGGCCAAAGCGTAATTTGTAATGATTTTAATTCTTTTTGAAGGAGGACTATTATGTGTAAAAAAATGATTTATTTGGTTTCCTTGGTTCTGCTGCCGGCCCTGACAAGCAGCGCTTTAGCCGGCCTTTCCGACGACCCGGCTCTGGTCATATACTATTCCTTTGACAGTGTTACTGATATTGTCGCGGACCAGTCCGGCAACGGCCACGACGGCGCTGTACAAGGCGATATCACATTAGATTCCAACGGCAAGCACGGTGGAGCTGCCAGATTCACAACCGGCAGTTACCTCGATTTAGACGGTGAGAATTTCCCTGCCGAAGATATACCAACAACCGGTATTACACTCGCCGCCTGGGTAAAATGTGAGAATACAGGCGGACATCATGCTATATTCAATGCCAGAGCAGGTGATTCGACCTGGCTTATTCATCCCGAGCTCCGCAGTGAAGGCAATTTTAGATGGCTGCTCCGCTCTTACGGCGGGTCAACAATCTTCGACATCCGCGCAGGTACTGTAACTTGGGATGAATGGCTGCATTTTGCAGGCACATACGACAAAGCGTCCGGCAAAGCGACCCTGTATATAAACGGGGAAGTGGTCCAAGAGGAAAACATTTCAAATGCTCCGGATATAGCGGGAGATTGGGGCAGCGGTGCTCGCGTGGGATATAATATTGATAGCGCAAGACCTTTCACGGGGCTCATGGACGATTTCTT
>JBDRTM010000503.1:0-9775 GCA_043824065.1 Planctomycetota bacterium
GGCCAGATGCTTCGCTTTGCTCAGCATGACAATAAAAAACCGGTCAGTTTGAGTAAGTAAATGATTCCGCCAAAAGACGGTGGATCTGCGATATTGACTATTGGTTATGGATTTTAATATTATCTCAAGCTCGGCGGAGGATACTATAGAACTCGGTCGAAAAATCGGCTCACAATTGAGAGGTGGTGAGGTTATAGCTGTTTGTGGGCCGTTGGGGAGCGGCAAGACACATCTGATTAAGGGGATTGCAGCCGGTGCCGGTGCCAAAGACCACAGAAATGTTAATAGTCCCACGTTCGTTATAGTTAATGAGTATGCAGGCCGGCTGGATATTTATCATATAGATGCTTATCGGTTGAATTCTGTTTCCGAGTTTGAGATGTTGGGCTTTGATGATTTCTGTTATCCGCAGTCGGTGGTTCTAATTGAGTGGGCCGATAAAATCGAATCAGCTCTACAGGCCATAGATTACATTCGGATAGAGCTCGAACACGCCGGTGAAACCAAAAGAAAAATACACGTCGAAAGTAAAAGTGCCTAAAGTGAGCTAAAGTGCCTAAAGTGAGCTAAAGTTGTAAGACATAGAGTTTACTGAATTTTAGGCACTTTAGGCACTTCAAACTTTAGGCACTTTTCCTTTATTCTCACGGTTGCAAATTTGGCAACACAGGATTTATTTCTTATATTTTGCTTGGACACTTATTTGGCTTTTTGGAAAGAGCAGCCTGTAGTGTTTTCGGACGCTGAAGTTTGAGGTTTTATTGGTCGTTTGACGTCCGAATGTGATTCTTTTAGAAGTATTTTTTCAGGTATTTTTTGCGGTTTTTAGTATTGGGAGGATTTCACAGACAGAAGATTAAAGGTGCGGTTAAGCAAGGTATCGATTGGGTCGATACCATGATTGCGAGGAAAAGTATTATGCCGGATGTTGTGTGATTTATGAGGTAGTAAGTAGAACTTTATTGATGAAAAGGGGCAAAAAATGAAAGCTAAAAGCGGTTTTACATTAGTGGAAATTCTGATTGTAGTGGTCATTCTTGGTATTCTGGCAGCTATCGTAATTCCTCAGTTTACGGAAGCCAGTACCGAAGCCAAGCTGTCAGCTCTGTGCACTGACCTTCAAACGCTGCGCTCGCAGATTGAGCTGTATAAGATTCAGCACAACGATGTTCCGCCTTCTTTTGCCAACTTTGTGGCGCAAATGACAACATACTCAGATATTAATGGAATCACGGCTGCAGCAAAGACTGCTGTGTTTTGCTATGGACCATATATACAAAAGGTGCCGGTAAACCAATTCAATAACAGATTAGATGCCACTGGTATACATGGTCTGCTCGATAGCACTGGAGTTGCTAATGATGTTGGTAGCTGGGAATACACCGAAGCCACCGGCGCAATCTACGCTGACGACGCCTACGATCAAGATGGTGTTCTCGGTCCCGACCACATGAATCTTTAATGGGTACTCTAACAGTTGAATAACAATGTTTATCTAAGGCTGACCAGGTTTGGCAAATAGCTGAGGCTGGTCAGCCTTTTTGAACAATACAGGAGCAGGGTGATGAAAGAGAAGACCCGCTTGTCGTATGTTGAAGCAGTAATTATAGCATCCGTATTGAGCGTGGTTACGATGACAGTTGTTCCGAAGTTTATCGTAGCGAGCCCGGAATCCAAGACTTCCGACTTGATCGACGGACTTCAGGAGATGCGTTCCCAGCTTGATTTGTACCGTGCTCAGCACGAAGACAGCCTTCCTCCAGTTGATTCTTTCGAGAGTTTCAAAACAGCTATGACAACAAAGATAGGACAGTGCGGTCCGTATGTTGAGAAGGTTCCTGTTAATCCTTTTAATAACCTTAACACGGTTCGGTTTGATGGTGAGCCGGCAGGGGCGGGTAAGGCCGGCTGGAGATTTGATACCAAGACCGGTTTATTCCAGGCCGACAATCATGCTGAATATGCAGGTCTGTGAAAAGTTAATAAGCGATTAGAAAGGACAGGTGACGAGAAGTTATGAATAAAGCAAAAGCTTTCACACTTGTGGAGATTCTCGTAGTCGTAATCTTACTTGGCGTTCTTGCTGCAATTGTCATTCCGGCGTTTGCAAACAGCACCACATTTGCTAAAGACAGCGCTCTTGCTGTGGATTTGCAATTGCTTCGAAGAGTTATTCTGGTTTACGAGAGTCAGCACCTGGAAGTCGGGCCCGGTTATCCGAATGGCGATACGACTCAAGCACCCACCGAGCAGGCTTTTATTGACCAGACTACAATGGCAAGCAATACAAACGGACAAACGGCTGCGATAGGAACTCCCGGTTTTAATCGCGGCCCTTACTTAATGAAGATACCGGTTAATCCTTTTAACGAAAAAAATACCGTTGAGATGCTGGCGGATGGACAGGCATTTCCGGCCAACGCTGACGGCAGCCACGGCTGGATATATAAGGCGGCTACCTCCGAGATATGGGCCGACAACACAGGAACTGACCAGGGCGGGACACAATACTATGATTATTAGCCGAACACGCGGGTCTGTAAAGATTTAACGGGCGGTTGTGTGGACGGCAAAACGGTGAAAAGGAACCCCCAGTAAAACTGGAGGCTAAATATAAAATGAGAAGTAATCGTAAAAATCGAATGGGCTTCACCTTGGCTGAGGCGATGATGGCCACGGTGGTGTTAGGCATCGCTGCGGCTGGAGTGCTGCTTCCGTTTACAAGTGGGGCGGCGGTGCGGGCTGAAGGTATGCGCAGAACTTTAGGGGCAAAGTTAGCGAGCGATTTGATGGAGGAGATTGTTAATACGCCGTTCGAGCAGATAGCAGCCGGCTATGATGGTTATTCCGAGGCGCAAGGCCAAATAAAGGATGCAAGCGGGGCGGTATTTACCGACTCAAATTACGCCAGGTTCAGCAGGGACTCGATGTGCGATTATGTTTATGTCCCACAGGAAAGCGGGGCAGGCGTGTCGAAATATATTCGCGTTACGGTGCGAGTGTATTACAGCGGCAAAGAAATTGCAGCTATAAATCGACTTGTGAGTGAATGAAAAAGATGAAACCCGGTAGTCTATGAAATACGATTTGAAGAATTGTCATTCCGCACCCATTCGGCTTCGCTCAGGGCAGGCTTTGATGCGGAATCCAGACCTTCGATACATCTGGATTCCTGCTTTCGCAGGAATGACATTCATTAGTTGAGCAGTCACCTAATATTACGGCTTGGGTTCATACGGGATACGAGATATGAGATACGAGAAGGGTTTTACATTAGTTGAGCTGCTGGTTGCTCTGGTTGTTACCGGTATAGTTTTAGCAGCGGTGGCTACGTTGGCTTTTGCTATGGGGGCGGCAAATGATGTGGCGGACGACTCGAGCCAAAAGCAGGCACAGGTGCGTTATGCGACGCTCAGGATTTCGGAGCTGATTCGACACTGCAAACTGATATGCGGCACGCCCGGCGGTGATTTGGCTGTCTGGCGGGCTGATGATAACGGTGACGGACAAATCAATATCAATGAATTGGTTTATATCGAAAGAGGAACGGGCAGGGATTATCTGAGGCTTTGTGAATTTCCTTCGTCCGATACTTCGCCGGTAAACTTGAGCGACATTGAGACGCTCTCAACGAGTGGTTACAGCGTTACATACGTATTGTTAGTGCCACAATGCTCAAATGTGCAATTTAGCTTAGATGCGGTCCCGCCATATAGCAGATTTGTAAGTGTTTCATTTGATCTTTTGGAAAATGAAATTGTTCGTCAGTATCAAATAAGCGCTGCACTTCGCGGCTGGGCAGGAAATCTGCTCGACGGCAGCGGCAATATTGTGAGTGATGATGATTAAATAGCGGTTAGCGTTTAGCGTATAGCGGACAGAAACAAAAAAACTCTAAATCCGAATATCGAAATTCGAAACAAATCCGAATGACCGAAATACGAAATTCAAAACTGGATTGCTTCGTCCGCCTTGGGCGGACTCGCAATAACGAGATAATGGATTCCCGCTTTCGCGGGACTGACAGGTATATGCACAGAAAGAATGACAGGTATATGCACAGAAAGAATGACAGACATATGCACAGAAACGATGGAAAAATTTGTCACAGCGACCGGCAAGGAGCAGCACTGCTTGTGGTGCTGTTTATCGTTATGGTAATAACGATTTTATCGTTAGGCTTTTTGTCGCGAAGTGATGTGGAATTAGCCTGTGGTCAGAATATGATACTTCGGACACAGATGGATTATTTGGTTGAATCGGGTTTGGAGCACGCCAGAGGTCTTATCCTTAATCCACAGGATGTTGTTTCGGAGTACTGGACAGGAGCCGCAGGTCAGCAGCTGGCCGCAGGAAGTGATGATTATTATGACCTTGAAGTTGTTCGCGATGATTCGGTTCCGACAAATCGCTGCAATTATATTATAGACTGTAATTCATACCGGCTGAGAAACGGCGAAAAGATTGGCCGCAGCAGTATAAGAGGGGAATTGCGCCTTGACCCGTGCATAGCATATTGGGCGGGATCGAGTACAGTGGTTTCGGGGCAAATTACAATCAACGGTGATGTCTATTGTAATGGCAATTTGACAAACAATGGCAGTATCGGCGGTGATGTGTTTGCAAGCGGCACGATAACCGGAGCAAATATTGAGGGGCAGAGAAACGAATTAGTTACCCAGGCACCTGTGGTTTGGCCGGGTCTTGCGAGCAGTAACTTTAGTCCAACGTATTATGTTGGCTCGACAGGCTATTCAGCAGAAATTGTTGATGCTAATGTTCATCCGGTAGGCAGCTTCAATCCTTCCGCAGGAAATCCTGCTGGAATTCGTTACTGCAGCGGTGATGTTGAATTAACCAGTGGCGTGAATATTAACGGTATGCTCGTGGTTAATGGCACGTTGAGAATAAGTGGAGTGAATAATGTAATTAGTGCAGTGAAGAATTTTCCGGCTCTCTTAGTTAACGGGGAGATGGTAGTAGGAGATGGTGGTACGTTAGTGATTAATGGGCTTGCCCAGATTGGCCAGAGAATAACAATCGATGCAGGGGCGGTAAATGCAGATATTGACGTGATTGGTGGTTTGTTTATCGCCAATGGTGGTATTGATGGGATAACATCAAGTTTTGTTTCTGTAGATGTAACTGCAGCTCCGGCAGTTGCGTCGATTCAGACGTGGCCGGCAGCCAATACAGTAAAAAGGTGGGGTCCGACGTCCGGGGCATTTTTTAGAAGTATCAGAAGAAAATAAAGACAAGTCAATAGTGGCAAGATTGCCTTACGTCCTGCCGTAAGCCGGTTGGAAATCCGGCGGCCTAAGGCGGACTGATAATGGCTGACGGCTAATGCTTATCGGCCTTTATATGCTATGAAAAGAAAAATCCAAAATATGTTAATAATAGCGATTGCATATCGCAGCCCTATAAAAGGTCGGAATAGTTCGATAATTCCTATTGTATCGTTTTGACGATTGTGCCAATTCTGTTGGCCTTAACTGTAGAAGGTATGAGAGATGACATTTATATCGATTTATTTGTGCGTGAAAGCCCCAAAGTGGAGGGATAACCCTGTCGGTTCTGCCGGCCCGGAGAGGCCGGATAATATAACAGATGCAACGGCTCGTTTGGACCGGTTGATTGGTCGGTAAAGATGGGGCTTTAAGAGGACGAAAAAGAACAGAGAGAGGGGTTGATGATGTGCCGAGACAGAAAGAGGAGGTTAGTTAGAATGTTAAGTTCAGCATATCTAAAAGCAAGGCTGCGTTATTTGTGTTTCAGGAGGAACGCAGGGTACGATTTACGAGGCATAAGCGGTGGTTTTACTTTGGTAGAGCTTCTAATTGTGATTGCGATAATCATGATAGCGGCGTTGACGGCGATACCGATGATGAGCTCGGCAGCCAGTGTGCAGATTCGGTCTGCGGCAAATATGCTCGCGGCGGACCTGGAATACGCCAAGAGTATGGCAATCAGCAGAGCACAATATTTTTCAGTGGTGTTTGATAAGAATACAGAGAGTTACTGGATAGAGGACCAGGACGGTATCGTAATACCCCATCCTGTGAAGAAGGGATTTAACTACGTTATAGATTTTCAAAATGACGGCAGACTGAATAAAGTTGATATTGTTGATGCTGATTTTGATGCGACCAGCGAGGTTAAATTTGATTATCTCGGGAGTCCCTATAACGGCGGTAGTCCTCCTACACCTTTGAATAGCGGTGTTATCAGCCTGCAAGCAGGCGGGACGACCACAACGGTTACGGTAGAAGCTGTTACGGGATTTATCTCGATTCAGTGAATATAAATCGTAGTTCTACAAGGTTGCGAGGGAATAACACAAAGCCCACTGAGGAGGGACAAATATAAATGATAAGCTGGGGTTTGAAAACTCGATGTCTGCGACCGATAGGATTAGACATAGGCCATAATTCTATCAAGATGATTCAACTGCTGATGAATGGAGAGCAGATAAGTGTAATTGCAGCCCAGAAAGCTCGCATTGACCCCAGTATAAACGGTGACGGGCAGAAAAGAAGAAGCTTTGTTATTTCGGCGATAAGAAGAATGCTTGAGGATGGTAACTTTCACAGAAGAAATGTTATCTCGTGTTTGCCGAATGACGGATTGAAAATCACGTCTCTGCGATTGGCTGAGGTCCAAAGCGATGGGATCGAAGAGACTTTGAAGAAAGAAGCTGCCCAGCGTTTCGGATTGGACCCGGATAAAGATGCAATGAAGTATGTTGTTGCCGGCAATGTTCACCAGGGTGACGAGATTAAGAATGAGCTGATTTTGTTTGCGGCAGATAATGAAACAGTAAAGAGCCACATAGAGATGCTTGAGGAGGCCAGGCTTAGACTGGTGTCAATAGATACGATTCCGTGCGCATTATTCAGGAGTTTTGAGAGGTTACTAAGACGGCAGGAGGATAAAGAGCACACGGTTGTTTTTGTGGATGTGGGAAACCAGTTTACCACCGTGGTGTTTGGTCGTGGAGGAGAAATCAGCTTCGTCAAGCAGATACCCCTCGGCGGAGAAAGATTCAATGAGGAGATTGCAGCGAAATTAGGTATTGACATCAGTGAAGCTGAGATGCTGCGAAAAGCACTGCAAATGGAAAAGAGCCTTTCGGCGCCGAAGCCTGATTTGGAGGAGCAGGCCCCTGCTGAAAACGAGCAGAAATTAGATGCATCTACTCGACAGGCAATAGTGGACGTGGTGAGTGCGGTTGCTGAAGAGCTGACAAGAGAGATATCCCTATGCCTTAGATATTATACGGTAACATTCAGAGGCAAACGCGTTGGGCGGGCGTTTTTTACCGGAGGAGGGGCATACGAATATATTTTGCTTGATGTTTTGAAGCGGCAATTGGCTGTTGAGGTCGAAGTGGCTCAGCCATTGAAAGGATTCGATATGTCAAGCGAGAATTTGAATTTTGATAGTGACAGGCGGGGTTTGCTCTGTGAATGGACGGTAGCTGTGGGACTTAGTCTTAAGGGCTGGAACGGGGCGGAGAGTTTGAATTGTGAAGGCCCAAGCGAGATACAGTTATGAAAGAAATTGATTTCCTTCCAGAATGGTATAAGAGCGGCAGACGGCGGCAGGTCAGCTATCGTACGCAATACATCGTATTAGGTGGTGTATTTGTGGTGATGGTGGTGTGGAATTTTATTGCCACTCATTCGATTTCAAAAGCCAGGGCCCAATACGCTCAAATATCGACAAAGCAGGCGGAAGCTGAAGGTCTGTCGGTTAAATTAGCCGAGCTTAAGAGCGAATTGAAAGAGTTAAAGGAAAAAGTGGAATCCATAGAAGAAATTGATTCCAAAATTGATGTTGCAGGCGTTTTGGCGGAAATGAGTTTTCTGATTGATGAAAGAATAGTGCTGAACAAAGTAGTGTTTGATGCCGAGAAGATTGAGGACAAGCGGCGGTCCGAGACATCCCCGCGGGCCGGTACTGTTGTAAGAGCGGTGCGGACGAAGCTTAACGAGAAGCGGAACCTGCCGCTCGGAGATGTGCGATTTAGAGTGGTAATAGTCGGCGTGGCGGCAGATGCGAGTGGTGTGGCGTCTTTGATATGTAAGTTAGAAGACTCGCCATACTTTTGTGATGTTGTACCGTCTTTTTCAAGAACCGCCGAGATAAATGTGACAAGCAATCCTTCGCTTCGCTCGGGGACAAAGAACGTGAACAGCGGTCGCGAATCCGGAGGAAAAATACAGGTAAGTGAATTTGAGATAAGCTGCTATCTGGCGAATTATCTTGAGCAGTGAAAGGTAAAAAGCAGTGATGTTGTTTAGAAAAAGACAACAACTAATGATATTCGTTGCAGCCGGAGTGATAATAGGCGGGTTTGGTCTGTTTAGGTATCTGCCTCTACGCAGGAGGATAAAGGCCCTCAGGCAGACGAAAGCTGCACAGGCCCTAACTATTGCCAAAGGCACTGCGGACGGCAAACAACTACCCCTGCTCAAAGAGCAATTGCTGGAGCTGCAGCGAGAGCTTGAAAACTATGAGGCAAATATACCAGAGCGAAGTGACATTGGTGTATTTTTGCAAAGAATAGCTGGTTTGATGAATGAACATAACCTGAGGGGTCAGGTGATTGAGCCCCGCAAAGAAATAAAAGCCGAGAAGTTAAACTGCATACCGGTGAATATGAAGTGCAAAGGTAGATTAACGCAGATATTCGAGTTTTATCGACGGCTGCAGGGAATGGACAGGTTGATTCGCATCGAGCAGGTGAAACTATTTAACGACAGCGATTTTAGCGGCGAAGTGGGTATGGAGGCAAAGGCGGTCATTTATTACAGGGCCCAAGCCGGTCAAGGATAAAAAGGGCAAAAGAAGATTATGAGACAAAATGCGAGAAATAGCGGTAATATCGCTAACAGGCTTTTTAATCAATTGGCCGTGCAGAAGAAAAAGACAGTGTTAGCGTTGTGCTTGATTACGCTGATGGCCTTTATGTGGATCCGGGTGTTAACAAAGAAGGCACCGCAGGCTGCTGAAGCAGGTTTGTTGGCCGGGCAGATGGATGTGGAAACTCAGTCGGAACCGGAATTAATAATATCCTTTATAGAATTGCCGCAAGCCGCAGGGCGCAATGATGTAATAACCAGAGACTTTTTTGCTTCGGACGGTTGGCAGGACTTTGTTGATAGAGAAGAGCGAAAATCAACTGGTGTTGAAGAAGTAGATATCATTTCAAAAGAAGGTGACCAAGAAGTAATCAGAAGGGTTGCGGAGAAGCTGAATCTGGAAGCAATAATGTCGAGCGAGAATCCCCTGGCTTTTATCAATGATAAGGTATTGAGAGTGGGGGATAAATTGCTCGTCGGTGACGGAGCTGACAAGTATGAATGTGAAGTAGTTGAAATTAAAGAAAACACGGTGGTAATGAGATGTAGAGAATCGAGGATAACCTTGAAATTGACACAGGTAAATTGAAACAGCGGATAGTTAAAGCAATGTGCTAAACGCTATTCGCAGGAAAAGAACAGGAGATGAATCATGTATCGCGAAAAGAATTCAAAAGACAAGACCAAAATCAGAAACAGGTTGTTTGTATGGTGCATTGTATTGGTTGTGACGGCGGCGATTGCGGTCGCTGACGTTGCCCAGGAGCCGACTGAAGCTTACGCCTTGGCGAATACAGGTGCAGCAGGAACCGAGACAAGCGACAGCCAGGCAGGAGTATCGGCAGGCGGGAAGCTTAGTTTTATTGGTTTCGATAGAGAGAAGTGCAAAAGCATCGGGGATGCGCTTC
>JBDRTM010000504.1:0-13516 GCA_043824065.1 Planctomycetota bacterium
CGTCTCCCGAACGAGCGACGAGTCACGAGCGACGAATTAATGTGCCGACCTGCTCGCCACAAATGGCTTTTGTTATGTTGCCCTTTTTGAAAATATTCAAAACAATAATCGGAATATTATTGTCCCGGCAGAGGGTTATTGCCGGATGGTCCATTATTCTGAGTTTTTTCGCCAGCACCTGGTCGTAAGATAATTTTTCAAAAAGCTGAGCATCCGGATTCTTCTCTGGGTCATCGCTATAGACACCCTCGACCTTTGTTGCCTTTATGAGCAGGTCAGCATCGAGTTCCGATGCCCTTAAAGCCGCACAGGTATCGGTGGTAAAGAAAGGATTTCCAGTTCCGCCGGCCAATATCACGACCCTTCCTCGCTCAAGGTGCCGAAGGGCCCTTCTGCGAATAAAGCGCTCGCACATCGCGGGGACCTCAATCGCGCTGAGGACCCTCGTTGGCTGACCGAGCTTCTCAAGCGTCTCCTGCAGCGCACAGGCATTGATAATGGTGGCTAACATCCCCATATAATCGGCCGTGTTTCGGGGTATATGGCTGACCTGGGAGAAACTTTCTCCACGCAGAAAATTGCCTGCACCAACCACAACGGCGACCTGCGGGCCGAGTTTGCATATTTCTGCTATCCTTGTGGCAATCGACTCAAGTGCAGGGCCGTCAATACCGAATTCCCCGGGCTTGCAAAAACTCTGGCCCGAAAGCTTCAGCAATATGCGATTATATTCGCTCTCTGCCATCATTTTCTTTCGAAAGTCTTAAACAACCAATTAGTTTCTGTTGTGGAAAACAACAACCAATGATGTCACCCCTGCCCCTGCTTCCGCAGGGGTAAACTTGTCCCCGCGAAAGCGGGGAGCAGGGGTCCAGAGCGAAAAAGCTGGATTCCCGCTTTCGCGGGAATGACAAATACTGTTTCCGCAACAAGAACTAATTAGTTTTTAGTTTTGGATTTTTAATTGTGAGTTAACTCAAAACTCAACACTAAAAACTTAAAACTATAATTGCTACCCGACCTCGAATCGGACGAATCTTTTTATTTTTGCCTCGCCGCCGGCCTGTTTGGCGGCATCGGCGAGGACCTGGGCAACGGATTTGCTGTCGTCTTTGACGAAAGGCTGGTCGAGAAGGCAATTCTCAACAAAGAATTTCCTCATCTTGCCTTCGATTATTTTTTCTATGATGTTGGCCGGTTTGTTTTTGACCTGCTCGGCGAATATGGCCTTTTCCCGTTCAATCGTTTCAGGAGCGATATCGTCTTTATCCAACGCCAGGGGCTTGGTGGCGGTAATGTGCATCGCTATATCGGAGGCTGTCTGCTTTAGCACATCTGCGGCTGCCGTGGTTTCATCGCTGGTCTCAATCTGGACCATTGTGCCAACTTTTTCATTGAAGTGGATGTACGTGCCAATAAGCCCCGGGCCGTCGAGCTTGTATTTTGCGTAATCTCCCACCTGTGTTTTTTCGCCTGTCTTACTGACTGTCTCGGTCAGAATGTCACTGAACTTTTTGCCGTCAACAGTGGTCTCAAGGATATTCTCTGTGCCCTTCTCGGCCGAGCAAGCCAGGGCGTAGTCAGCCAGAGTTTGTGCCGTAGCGACAAAATCATCGTTTTTGGCCACAAAATCAGTCTCGCAGCAAAGCGTTGCGATAGCAGACGTTTGGCCGTCGGCGCTGCTTTTGCACACCACCAGGCCTTCGGAAGTTTCTCGCTCGGCGCGTTTGGCTAAAGTCGCAAGACCTTTTTTTCTCAGTATGTCCGTAGCCTGCTCGATATTGCCGTTGGCTTCCTGAAGCGCCCTTTTGCAATCCATCAGTCCCTGTCCGGTCATTTTCCTCAGTTTCATCACCATTGCTGCTGAAATATCCGCCATATTTTAAACTCCTATTTCTTGTAATGTGTATATTGTACAAGTACGAAATACGAAGCACGAAATTCGAAACAATATCAAATGACCAAAATGACACTGAGTGTCATCCTGAGGCGGAGCCGAAGAGCCTGCCCTGAGCTTGCCGAAGGGATCTGGCCTGCGAATGATGAGATTCTTCGCTTCGCTCAGAATGACAGCGAGTCTGTGTCAGTTTTGAAAATTTGAACATTTGAATTTTGAATTTGTTTCTGATTTCGATATTCGGATTTCGATTTTTTCTTCTCAGGACTGGTTCGAGTCCTGCTGCTCGGTTTGGCTTTGTTGTAAGGCCGCCTCTGCATTCTGCGTTGGTTTTTGCTCAACAATAGGCACAGTCTGTGGTTTGGCTTCGCTGGCGCGGGCCAGAACCGGCCTTCTTGAGCGGGTGCGCCTGGGCCGTTGTGCCGGCTCCTGACGGGCAGTAACCATTGTTTTTCCAATCGCCACCGCATCGGCCAGCTCGTTGAGTATCAATTCAATCGCTCTGATGGAATCGTCATTGGCTGGGATGACCACGTCCACGGTGTCGGGGTCCGAATCGGTATCGAGAAGTCCTACTGTTACGATACCCAGCTTCCGGGCCTCCCGCAGAGCAAGATACTCCTTTTTAGCATCGACCACGACCACGGCACCGGGCAAACGAGACATGTTCCGAACGCCTTGGAGATTAGCTTTTATCTTTCGCATCTCGCGTTTGAGTCTCGATGCCTGCTTTTTGCTCTCACTGTCAAGCGTTCCATCTTCGGTCATAGATTCCAGCTGCTCCAGCCTCTGCAATCGGGAGCGTATCGTCCTGAAGTTTGTAAGCATTCCCCCAAGCCATCGCTGGGAAACATAGTGCATTCCGCACTTCTCGGCGACAGCCTCAACCGCTTTTTGGGCCTGACGCTTTGTGCCCACAAAAACAGCGTCCTTGCCGGTGGAGACCACCTCGGCAAGAAGCTTTTTGGCAATCAGTAACCCCTTTAAGGTTTTCTTGACATCAATAATATGAATATTGCCGCGCTTTGCAAAAATAAATGGGGCCATTTTTGGATTCCATCGGCTCACGCCGTGCCCAAAATGCACCCCTGCGTTAATCAGTTTCCGAGTCAGCTCTTTAGCCACAAAAAACCTCCAAATAATCTACAAAACCAGGTCTCATTTGCTACATACTAACAGATAAACAAAGAAAACTAATATAAATCATACAGTATGTCAAGAATTTATGCCAAGAATTTTTACCGGGTGTGGGCGAAATTTTCCGGTCCGCCTCAGGCGGATGGCACTGTCATATTGTCGGATAACAATTTATTTATTTCGCGTGTATAGTTAAAGTGCTGGTTGTTTAGAGGCGTTGATTGCCGCTTCGGCGGTAATGACGGCACGAGAAAAAGCTTTATTCGCTGAAAAATGCAGACAAAGACCCCACGTCCCCACCTGCAGTCATGGCACGTACCCGTGAGAATTTTTCAGATGGTTTCTTAATACCAGACGGTAATTATAATATTAGGCTCGGTCTTTTTGGCCTGGATCTCGCCGGTAACGATGTTTGTTCGTTTTATCGCAACATCCGGGTTTTCCGTCAGCCATTTGGTGATTTGCTCATCAAGAAAATTCATAGCGCCCGGGTGCAGCTTTGTAAAGAAGGTTTTTACGCCCGCGATTCGGTCGGAGGAAACTACTTTTTCGGCCGGCTTCATCGTAACAGGCTTGGGGACCTCAATCTTCGGTGCCTCCACAGGTCTGCTGCCGCCTAAATCCAGGGGCGAATGTGAAACACCAGCTCCACCTGCATCGGCACTATCAAAAGGAATCGGTTTATCGAGCGGGATGGGTTCGTTGAGGTTTTGGCCCCCAAGATTAGCGCTGTCAAAATTATCCATAGTTTCTCCCTTTCCTAAAAAATTAAATCCTAATAATGGCATCCGGATATGACACCAGTGACCTCGAAATAAAAACAGCGGCATGATGACATAGTGCAGCGGAATATCTCATTTGTCTTATTTGTTTAAGCCTTGTTAAGCTTCAGGTTTGTCGTTATCTTCTTCGGTCTTTACTTCTCTTCTTCTTTCTTTGCTCTTTCGGCCTCTTCTTTGGCCTTTTCGACGGCCTCTTCGGCGGCCTTGACCTTTGCCTCGGCTTCGGCTTTTACCCTGTTTAGTTCTGCTTCAGCTCTTTTGGCTCGTTCTTCGGCTTCTCTGACGGCGTATCGGGCCCGGGCTTTTTCTGCCTCGGCATCGAGGCGTATTCGTTCAACCTCCGAGGCTTCGAGCTGGCGCGCTTTTTCACCAGCCTCGACTCCGAAGGGGTCCGCTATAATTTCGTCCAGGCCTTCAGAGGTAGGCGTTCTATGTTTTCTTTTGACCTTTTCGACCATTTCTTTGTTTGGTATGCCGCCGGTGGAGATGGTCGGAGTCAATATGAATATAGTCTCTACTACCCGCTCTTCAAAATCTCTGCCGGAGAACAGAAGGCCGAGCACAGGTATATCTTTCAGGAACGGGACGCCGCGGGTGACGTCGCGTTTCTCGGTCTTTCTTATACCTCCGATTACCAGACTTTCGCCTTGTCTGATGCGGTTTTCTTTATTTTCGATTTCCTTCTTGGTAACGATGGGCAGCTGCTTGACACCTTCGGGGGTTAATTTCGACCCGAGAAGGATGCTTGTTTCCAGGCCGATGTAACCGTCCGCAAAAACGTGGGGAGTGATTTCAAGCGAATCCACTACGTCAGTGTATTCCGTTTCTGTTTGGGGAAGGTACTCTCCTTTTAAGGCTATGTACTTAGTTATTTTTTGCAGCGGTACGTGCTGAGTTGACGAGATTTTTGCTGTTTTGCCGTTAATGACCTCAAGCGTGGGGTTCATCAGAATTTTCAGGTAACCCTTTGACTCCAGCAGGTCCACCATAGCCAGGAAGTTCCCGCTATTGCTCAAATATCCGATCTGAAGACCCATTTGGGTGCGGGCGATGTCCCTGAGCGAAGCCCCGGGAAATGCGGGCAGCACATCTCCTTCCTCTACGAGTTGAGTAACACCCGTGCCGAAAGACTGGGCTGCACTTCCCAACCTAATACCCTCACCGAATAGATTCTCAATTTCTATAGTGGTTTCCCGGTCGAATGTCTTATCTGCATAGACCTCCGAGATGAGACAATCAATTTTGACCTGAATGGGCGGCACATCGACCATTTCCAACAACTCAAGTACCGCATCGGCATCTTCACGAGTCGGGCATCTGACTATCAACTGGTTAGTGGCAGGGTTACTGCTAACCGTATAGCCGGGCACTGTGGTTACTTCGCCTTTTTTGGGTTGGTCAAAAATCTTGATGGCAAACTGCTCGTGGACGATTTTTTTGAGCTCATCAGAGGTATGGTACATGCAAAAGTAGGCTAATTTGAACTCCGGCTCGCCACCGACGATTTGCTCGATGATCTTGGGTGGTTCTTTGTAGATCTCGGGGACAGCGATGTTTGGCTCGGATACGGGCTCAATTCTGCTCACATCACGGATGATGCTTTGCGACTGAAGGCTAGTGGCTTTATCGTCAAAAAATCCCCCACATCCTCCAACCAACAACACAACCCCTACAGTCACAGCCGTGATTAGCCATTGACTGCGGCTAACATTTTGGCCGCTGCTTGTCATAATTTTGTACCCGTCATTGTAATCCCGGGCCAGACGAACAGTGTTTTTCATAATTCTATGCACTTCTTACCCAAGTATAGACGGCAATTTGCGGCATTATATCGCATATTTCCTTTATCGTCAAGTATATTCTGAAAGAATGAGTAAAAAATAATTTCTTGTTCTGAGCTTGCCCAAATTAAAAATTAGACTAAACCACATTTTTCTGCTATTTTTGAGGGAGTTATGGCAAGAAAAAAACCGAAAGTCACTATTGGTTTTATAGCGTTAGGTTGTCCGAAGAACATGGTCGATAGCGAAAGGATGTTGGCGGAAATCGCTCAGGCCGGTTTCGTGATAACCTCCGAGCCTGATAATGCCGACGTCATTGTCATCAACACCTGCGGCTTTATTGCCCCGGCCAAAGCTGAATCACTTGAAGCAATAAAGCACGCTGTGGACAGAAAGTGCAGTGGTAACATAAAAAAAGTGATTGTTACAGGCTGTCTTCCCCAAAGAGAAGGTCAGCAACTTTTTGGCCAGGTCGATGGCATTGATGCAGTTGTCGGTCTCGGTCAGCGAGATAACATCGCCCGGATAATCAAAAAAACTCTTTCTTGCGGACAGCCAGCTACTTATCTGGACCGCTCACCGAAAACAATCCATGACGACAGAGTTAGGTTACTTATTACACCGGGCCATTGGGCGTATCTGCGAATCAGCGAGGGTTGTAATCACCGCTGCTCATTCTGCACGATACCGGCAATCAGAGGCCGATTCCGAAGCAAGCCCCAGGAACTCGTTTTGGCTGAGGCGGGCGAATTAGTTTCGGCGGGCACGGTCGAATTGAATATAATCGCACAGGACACGACACACTACGGCCGAGATTTGAAAATCAGAAACGGTCTGGCAGGGCTTGTCAGCGAGCTCGAAAAGATTGCCGGTTTGTCGTGGATTCGATTGATGTATCTATATCCGGCGGGAATTGACGATAAACTCATCGAAACCATCGCAGAGAGCGAAAAAATCGTTCGCTACCTCGACATCCCAATCCAGCACGTAAATAATAAAATCTTAAAGGCCATGCATCGACCTGATACCAGAGACCAGCTCCAGCGATTGATTGAGAAGCTGCGCTGCGCTATGCCGGACATCGCGATGCGGACAACAATAATAGTCGGCTTTCCGGGCGAGAGCGACCGGCACTTCGCCGAGCTTCTGGATTTTGTCAAATGGGCCCAATTCGATGCCTTAGGCTGCTTTAAGTTCTATGCCGAATCCGGCACCGCAGCAGCCCAAATGCCCGGCCAGGTCCCTGAGAAGGTAAAACAGCAGCGCCTCGAAGAGCTGATGCTCAGCCAGCAGAAAATCGCCTTTGCCAAAAACAAAAACAGAATCGGCAGCAAACTAACCTGTCTGGTTGATTCGGTTGATAGTGACAGACTCAGCCGGGGACGGTGTTATGGCCAGGCACCCCATATCGACAGCATCTGTATCATAAAGTCCCGGGGATTCCGCCGGAAGGCGCCCCCGCCGGAAGGCGTCCCCAAGCGGACAAGCGGACCTACGGAGAAGTGCTCGGCAAAGCCCGGTGAGTTTATCAATACGAAAGTCGTTGGCACAAAAGACTACGATTTGCTCGTTGAGCAGATTTAGAGCCTCTAATGCTCTGTTGAAAAGCCACAAAAACTGTCATTCCTTCGCTTTGCTCAAGGACAGGTCTGAACGGAGCGCAGCGGAGTGAAGAATCTCTTTATGGCTCAAGAAAGGAGATTCTTCGGCTTCGCATCAGAATGACATTCCACGTTAGAAATTTTCTCTTTTTGGGCAATATTATTTCTTGTGATGGAATTTCCAACGGAGTAAACTTCTGGTTATGCTAAGGCTTATCCCGAATATTTTAACTTTTGGTCGGCTTGTTTTAACCATCGTCTTTCTGGTTATGATTCTCTATTCACCTCCGCCCGACGCTGAAAACAGACCATTTTTTCTGAACGTTGCCTTTGTCCTCTTTGTCATTGCAGGTCTTACCGATGTGGTCGATGGTCCCGTCGCCCGAAAACTAAACGTTACCAGTAAGTTCGGCCGAATGTTGGACCCGCTTGTGGACAAAGTTCTGGTCTGCGGAGCATTTATTTGTTTTGCAATAATAGGTGAGCCGAAGCTTTTTGGGCTCGGCACAGGAACGCTGGCCGTTATTCATTGGTCAATAGTTGGCATCCTAATTGCACGAGACGCATATGTAACAATATTGCGCCACCTCGCCGAAGCTAAGGGCATCAACTTTGCCGCTATATTATCCGGCAAGCTCAAGATGTTTCTGCACACCTTTGCTATTGGTACAGTGATTATAAAGATGGCACACGTCCCAACCGCAACGTGGGGATATTGGTTCACTACCGTTACGTTAGTCATTATGCTAGTAGTAACAATGATATCTGGTTTAATTTATCAAATTAGGTGGCTGCGGTGTAGTCCAGATAAGAATTAGCCCAAGAGCTAATAATTTGTTTTTGAGTGATGAATTACCCTATGCGCTGAATTGTTAGCTTTGCTTTGGAACGCTTAAATCACGATTGTATGTAGTTGTATTCGGAAATTTTTCCAAAATGAATACATACAAACTCCTTGCAGTTGACATTGACGGTACTTTATGTGTGCCTGGTCAAGAAATACCTGTAGAGGTTATTGAAAGTCTAAGAAAATGTGTTAAATCAAACATCTTAGTTGTACTTTCAACAGGCAAGAAATTTACTAGTATCCAGACTCTCTGTGAAAATATTGGGATTGAAGGTCCCATTATTACTTGTAATGGAGCGATAGTAATTGAGGCTAGAACACAAAAGATATTGTTTTCCCATTTCTTGTCCGAAAACTTATACAGAAAGATTATTTGGACCCTTAGAAATGATGGTCGAAATGATATTGCCGTATTTACTGACCAAGATATTACGTGCACAAGTGTTAATCTTGCGTCAAAATTACTAAGTTCTATTAATGAACCCACTACTCGTTTTGTAAGTTCTCTTTTGAGTTTATCATCAGAAAATGTTGCTAAGATTCTAATTGCTTTTGAGAACGTTGAGGCACTTAGATCTGTTTATGATTCTTATTCGTATGCGCGGTATTCGCTACTTCGACCAGTTTATCAGCAATATAGATACGAATCTTATAGAAGACAAATTTGAGAGAAAGGTGAAACTAGAGGAGTTTTTACAAACAAATTGGACTAAGGACCCCTATGTCTCCCTGAAGTATTTGTTAATCTTTGGTGGCCTAGCATTTGCTACGTTAAATACAATAAATACTCTTAGGCCAGAGGAAGTTTGGAGCCACGATGTTTACGATTCAGTAAGTTATATTAGGGGCTATGTAGCCCAGCGTATCTTTTTTTATGTATGGTGGGCGTATATACTGCCTATTTTTATTTACCGCTTGTTTGTCGTAGTGATAACATTGAACAGACTTTTTCATTTGGTAATTGACACGGATTCACTTGATCTTCAACCGATGCACCCTGACAATGCAGGTGGATTGGGGCGTCTAGGAAGGATGGCATTGAATTTCAACATTGCCATATTACTTACTATGGCTATTTCGGCAACACTGTATTATACTCATGGGTATAATACACCTCTCGCATGTGGTATCGTTGTGCAGTTCTTGCTTCTTCCTGTAGTATTTTTTCTCCCATTATTACAGGTGCATAGAGCAATGAGGATTAAAAAAGAATCACTCCTCTTAGAGCTCTCGAAGCATTACAAGCGTGTTAGCGATGTCCTTGTGCAAAAAATCGCGAAAGATGATAAAAAGTCTGTAGACAAGTATGATAAAGTAAAAGAGGAATACGAAGAGGAGTCCAAACTGAGAGCACTTTATAAATCACTTGAAGCTATCCCGACCTGGCCGTTTGATATGCGAACTATTATGCAATTTATATCTACAATCCTTTTGCCGGCATTGATCTGGCTTGTTAGAAGTCTCAAAACCCTTCTACAAAATACATAAATCTGCATTCAATAATGAGTTACACCCATTGTTTTCCTGAAATCCCGAAGAAACTATGAAAGCCATATGAGTTGTGCCACTCATTTATTCCGTACTTGTTTAATTTCAAAGACTTATATAAAATTGGTCTTATTGTTCTAAATAATTTTAACAAGACATTCGATATTCTGATTGGTTGGCAAATAAGGATTTAATCTTTTTATTGTTACATTAAAATGGCTCACGCCCAGACGGTGACGTGGGGATATTGGTTCACTACCGTGACGTTTGTGATTATGCTGGCGGTTACAGTCATCTCAGGCCTGAGAGCAACTCAGAGAAGCTGCCGGAAGCAGGCGGTAACGCCTTCGGATACTTGATTATCAACCGGCTTTATGCTGAGCATCATCAATATTACGAGGAGAGAAAAATGAAATATCAATCGCAATACATTATGAAGGGGCTGGTTCTCTTTGGTGTGTTTTCTGTGATAGCAAGTGTGGTCTCAGCGGCAGCGGGACCCGGAGACGATACGGGCCGGATTCGGGAGGAATTTATGCCGCCTGCCGGCGAAGGAAAAACCTGGAAGTTGGCCTGGAGTGATGAGTTCAACGGCACGAAGATTGATACATCCAAATGGGAAATCCTCGGCGACTGGAAGCGGCGTGATGGTTACTGGGTTAAAGAGGATTCCTATCTTGACGGCAAAGGCAATCTTATAATCCGCACAAAAAAGGATGGAGACCGTTATACCAGCGGGGCAATGCGAACCAGGAACAGATTTGAGCATAAGTTCGGCTATTGGGTCTGTCGGTGCAAATTTCCCGAACAGGTGGGGCACTGGCCGGCGTTTTGGCTTCATGCAAACAGCGTTGGTAAAGTAGGAAACGAAGGCAGAGACGGCACAGAAATAGATATTATGGAGAAACCCTGGCTCGAAGATAAGATAACACAGAACTTACACTGGGACGGCTACGGCGCCGCCCACAAAAACGCAGGAGGCAAGGTCAGCACGATACCGGGTATCAGCGAAGGCTTTCACACGTTCGGTCTGCACTGGAAACAGGATGAATACGTTTTCTACGTGGATGGTAAAGAAACCTGGCGCACAAGTGCAGGCGGTGTCTCACAAGTACCCCAGTTCATAAAACTTACCGAGGAAATTGGAAAGTGGGGTGGTGATATAACAAAGGCTAAGCTGCCTGACTATTTTGTGGCCGATTACGTGCGTGTATATGACGCGGTCGAGCAAAAGGGGACAGCGGGACAGAAAGAGCTGATTCGCAAAGCAGTCAGCGTCAGACCTTCGGCGCGACAGCTTGCCTGGCAGCAGGGTGAGTTCATCTGCTTTATCCACTTTGGCGTTAACACGTTCACCGCTCGTGAATGGGGTACCGGCAAGGAGGACCCGAAAATCTTCAATCCCGAGAAGCTGGATACCGACCAGTGGTGCCGGATGATGAAGGCGGCGGGGATGACCCAGGCGATTCTGACGGTCAAACATCACGATGGGTTCTGCCTGTGGCAGACGCGATATACCACACACTCGGTCGGCTCGAGCCGGTGGCGCAACGGCAAGGGCGACGTGCTGCGTGACCTGGTTGATTCGTGCAAGAAGTACGGGCTGAAGGTCGGCGTGTATTTATCCCCCGCCGACCTGTATCAAATCGAAAGCCCGGACGGTCTGTACGGCAACCTGAGCACATACTCCGAGCGACTAATACCGCGACCGGTGCCGGGTCGTCCCTTCCGAGACAAGCGAACCTTCAAATACGTCGTGGACGATTACAATGAGTATTTCCTGAACCAGTTGTTCGAGCTGCTGACCGAATATGGCCCCATCCATGAGGTCTGGTTTGACGGCGCACACCCCAAACGCAAGGGCGGACAGAAATACACTTACGCGCAGTGGTATGAAATGATCCGCGAGCTTGCGCCGGAGGCTGTAATATTCGGCAAAGGCCCCGACTTACGGTGGTGCGGTAATGAGGCCGGACGCACAAGAGCAGCCGAGTGGAGTGTTATTCCCATAAGTGCACCTGTGGACAAATTTGATTGGCCGGATATGACGGACCAGGACCTGGCGAGCCTTAGCAAACTACGGGAGAGCCTCAGCCGCGGCGGATACCTGCACTGGTATCCGGCTGAGACCGACACATCCATCCGGCAAGGCTGGTTCTGGCGAGACGAAAAGCAGCGCGTCAAGACAACCGAGCATATCCTCGATATCTGGTATCGCTCCGTAGGGGGCAACACCGTGCTTCTGCTGAACGTCCCGCCTAATCGTGATGGGCTGTTTGCCGAGCGCGACTGCAAGGTACTAACTGAAGTTGGGCGAATCCTCCGCGAAACATTCAAGACCAACCTGGCTGAGGGTGCAACTGCAACCGCCTCAGCCGGCCGTGGACCGGGCTTCGAGGCAGCCAACGCACTCGACGGTGACACAACGACGTGCTGGATGCCGCCCGATTGGACTACGCAGGCCGAATTAGTGGTTACACTGGACTCCCAAAAGACCTTCAATTGCATAATGTTCCAGGAACAAATACGCGATTATGGTCAGCGCATTGCTGAGTTTGCTGTTGATGCGTATTTTGACGGCAAATGGCAGCAAATAGCCGAGGGACAGACAGTCGGCTACAAGCGAATCTGCCGCGCGCCGAACGTTACTGCGGACAAGGTGCGAATCAGGATTCTAAAGTCCCGCGTTTGCCCGACCATTTCCAACTTCGCTCTATTCTATGCCCCGCCGATTCGGACGATTATCCGTAACTAATGCTCTGCTACAATTAATTTGATGGGTGGCAGCCTCAAGCTCGTCCCGAAATTTCGGGACGAGCTTGGGGATGGTTCGGGGTCAGCGGTAACAAGCCATCCCCAAGCGCCGTAAGGTGTCCCCAAGGGACTGCGCTTGAGGCTTCCACTCTTCCAAGTTATCAAAGCAAATTTGAAAGACTATTCGTGCGAGTCAATAAATTCGTCCGTAATATCAAGGGGACTTAAACCTATTTCGTCGAAAATTTCCTTTTCCAGGCTATAGATTAACGGGTCAAACTTAGCTGTAATAATCTTACTTTGAGCTTCCGTGCCATAAAAGAGAGCATTTCTTCTATGGGCTTCCGTTAATCTTTCTTCCAACGGCACAATCTTATCGTGCATAACCCTCATATCTGCGTAATAGACTAATTTTTCTTCCCACGTATTCGGCTTTTCCTTTTCATCCAGTATGCCTATGTATCTGTGTTTTTTTATAGTTAAAGCGAGCACTGGGAACTTGTCTTTCAAAATGTCACAAGCGGCATATTCATGAGGAGTTTCTTTATATTTTGCCCGCAACTGCTGCCATTTTGCTTTATCTTCGGCCGTGACGGGCTGTTCAAACCTATTGAAATCCAATTCCTTAATATTGCAAATCCTTACAATATCGTGCAGCAAACAGGCCCTGTCCACAAGGTTGACATCTATCGTTATCCCTTTTTCTGTTAATCTTTGTGCCAAAAAAACAGCTAACTTAGCGGCAGCCAAACTGTGTTTGACGATATGCGGCGGAACGTGATGCTCTTTTATTATGGCCAGGCACTCTTTATGTGTTGGAAGATTGTATTTTTTCATTTATCAATTCAGCAATATTTCCCGGATTTCAGCATTCGGCCAAAGACCATACTCATTCTCGGCGGTTGGCACAAGAATTTTTACCGTTTTGCGAATAAACATTTATTCGTTACTCGACGGAAAGAATACAGATTGGCTTTGATTGGGTTTGTTTTTCTGGGGCCTGAGGGTGGTTTCATTTTCATAATCCTCTATAACATATAAGTTTACGTCCATTTTGGCCTTTTCGGAAATTGGGTTTGTTTTGCATAAAAAGGAGCTGATTTGTAGAGGATTCTCGACAGATGTAGAGGTGCGAGGACAGTTGACAGACGATAGACGACAGATGACAGACGACAGATGACAGACGACAGATAACAGTTACTACTCTCTGAAACATAAATCCGAAATCC
>JBDRTM010000505.1:0-4455 GCA_043824065.1 Planctomycetota bacterium
ATTTGACGCAGTAGGCTTGCATTTGATCTACCTCCCTGTTGATTATAATTTGGTATAAACGATAGACTATTGCTTCCGGTGATGCCAATACCCTAATTCAAGCGACCCGCGTATAACATGGGAGGCTGTCGAAAAACTAAATCCCCAGCTTTGAACTATTCAGACGGTTAGCTTCGAAAAAGCTTCGATTGGGTGGTTTTTCGACAGCCTCATGGATTATACGCTAGGGTTTGACACTGGTGGCTTAACCAATCTGGCTGATTTTTCAGGCGTTATTGATTGCAGCAATTCTACAATGCTATTCGTCTAGAACTTCCCGCTGCTATCGGTCTGAGATAGGAATATAGTGAGACCCTGCGATGAAGTTGACGGCTTTACTTGCTAGTGTTACAATGTATTTACAGGAGGGGACAGGATGAAAAACTGCTATCCTAGGTTAGAGCAAGAAAGGAGGTGGGCAGCATTTATGCTCTCTGGGAGGTTGGCCTGTGCACTCCGAGTAACAGAGGGGGACGGGGTGAATGAGCAAAGAACAATTTTCGGAATCCCCCGTAGCCTGACCGAGAGGCAGCTATGGGGGGCCGAACCCAAAGAAAGATTAATGACGATAAATTCTTTGGGCTCCCCCTGGAAGCAGTCTGGGAAGACTGTATCAGGCTCTGCGGAGTCCGAGTTTTTGAAAAAACTCGAACAATCAGATTTGAAAGACCCAGAAAGAAGCGGTCAAGACGAAAAAGTGCATGGTTATGGCGAGGCGTTCTCGCAGGATTATTGGCAGAAGCAATCTGGTTTTTAATGGCATATTTTGCAACGCACCCCATAGGGTAAGCTTGAGATTTGAAAATTCAAAGCCCGCGCAAGCGGGCTTTTTATTACTCATGACATCTCTCGACTAAATGACATACTATGTAACACTACTTTCAATTTAGAGAGTCACTTGTCAATTTACTGCGTATAATTGCACTTATACGCTAGGTTATAAACCGGGGCGAGCTGACCAATATGGCTTCTCGCTCAGACATTCAATCAGACAATCATAGTTGAAGCAAACGACTTACAGGCTTGAAGCACCTTACTGACCTGAGTGATGACCAATTCTGCTCGACGCTTGAACCAATTACTGTCCATGGTTTCAGAAAACACAACACATGCCGCCCCGCCTACTGGTCGGTCAAATTTCAGAAGCTGAAACTTCGTACGCGAGACCTCTTGAAATACCCGCCCATGGGCTAACGCGTCCCTCAAGACAACGACTTGTTTGTCCAATAAGAGAGATGGGTTCTTGCCACTCATATAGGTGTTGTACTTATCGACGAGAGACTCAAGGCTGTCGTAGTTGGTCATGTGGTTCTCCGGAACAGACTGGCCAATTGTGAGACTTGTCAAATCTCTAGGCATCCCTGGTAGTAGTCCGCTTGGGTCTGCATCGTGGACTGTTGAGAGGAAGCCCCTTAGAAGGAACTCCAATGACTGAAGATTGCCTACCAATGCTCCAACTGACCGCACATGCTTTTCTTCATCACTGAGTTCCATGGCGTTGACCTCCGTAGTACGCGGCTTGTCCGGGTCTGAATGCTCTCCTTGTATTGTACCATATACTATGTGATGTAGTGTGCTGCAATACTGTGAAGCTGGAGAGGCACTCATTCTATCCTCGTTGAGGCGTGTAATTGTTGTTATACGCTAGAATCCGGGGTTGACGTAATATGCGGAGGTGGTAGAATTGGATTATGGATTGGTTGCATAAGATATGGGACAAACTTGCAACAGAAATCATTGGGGGCCTTGTAGTGGCGGGACTTCTAGCGATAGGTACGGTCATTTGGGCCCTTATCCAATCTTGGGCCGCCCCTCTGATAATTGTCATATTTATTGGCACATTTGGCCTGACATTATTTTCTTTAAACCAGTATAGATTATGGCGAAAGAGGCGTAGTATCCAGATTGAGCGTATTGAACCTATGGTGCGGAACTGGCTATATAAAAATGGATTTACCATCCAAAATGATCCACGACCTATTTCTGTTTTTCAATTTGTGGCACGTGATGCGCAAGGGCGTCCGGTTGTCGTTTGTCAACTAAAGAACGAGTTATTTCTAACCCTTGGAGCTCAATTGTTAGTCTCCAAAGAGGACCAACAAAGATTAGACCCGATTACAGGAGATGAGAACTCGACTCTTCTTGAGGACTTGAAAATAGAAATGGTTCGGTTTGGTGTGGGATTTTTAGGTATTGACCATCCCCTTAGAGCTATAACTGTAGAGGAAAAAGTGCCTTGTGATGATACATTAACAGAATTGGCTTTTCTACAAAGGGTTATGTTCGTACGACGAGTACAGATGTTAATCGGAGAGTTTCTTAGGCGTGCAATGAAACTTTCTACTCAAACATGACAATCAACCAACATCACGGACACATTATGACGTAGTGCAGCACTACTTTGAAGCTGGGGAGTCACTCGTTAAGGCGTGTAATTGCAGTTATACGCAAAGAACTTGGTATAAGACGTTCGGTTGAACAAAATATTAAAATTCTGTCACGTCACAATCCTGACAAATGTTGCCTGACTACACTCACTAGCTTTCCGTTTTATCTGGATCAGCTTTCCGCCAAGGGTTGCAGAGGTTGTGCCTGTGACTGTATGATACACACGGTGCCATTGCAAGTAAGGAGGCTTCGTTATACAGATGCATCCGCCGTTCATGGTTTCGTACAGCATTACCCAAAAGTGCAATTTGAAGTGCAAGCACTGTTACAGTGATTCAGTGGACCGGGCTGCTCCTGATGAGTTGTCTACCAAGGAGGCTTTTCGGGTCATTGACGATTTATCAAAGTGGGGCATAGGTCTGCTGATTATTGATGGAGGAGAACCCTTGTGCCGAGAGGACATGCTCGATGTCGTTAAATACGCGTCAACGAGAGGAATAAGAACCACAATCGGCAGTAATGGTACTCTCATCGATGAAAGAACGGCCAAGAAGATGACGGAGGCAGGCGTTATGGCAGTTGCTATATCAGTGGATGGAACTGATGCTCAAACCCATGATTCCTTCAGAGGCATAGCCGGTGCCTTTGAGCAGACTCTTAAGGGAGTAGAAGCATGCAGGAATGTTCAACTTCCCTTTCAATTCAATACGGTCGTCAGGAAGGAAACCTTGTCGCAGTTGGAGGATTTGCTCCGTATGGCGGTGGACTATGGAGCGGATGCTGCTGAATTCTTTGATCTGGTGGCGGCAGGAAGAGCCAAGGATGAGTGCAAGGAGCAGGTCTTGAGCAACGAAGAGAGAAGGCAGGTTATGGAGTGGCTTGCTAAATCTCAGGAGGACTGCCCCATCGTTATCAGGGTACCAGGCTGCCCCATGTACCCTCTTTTACTACAAGAGAAACAGATCAAACCTAAACACTTCGCATTGGAGATGCTGCGGAGAGTTCCTTATTATGGCAGAGGTTGTGCGGCAGGCATGCCGATGGGATATGTCATGGTTCAGTGCAACGGGGAAGTAAATCCATGCATGTTACTTCAAGTCAACCTCGGCAATGCTAGAGAGCAGAGTATAGTCTCTATTTGGGAAAACTCGCCCGTGCTGGCTCAGCTACGCCGGAGAGAATTACTAAAAGGCGAATGTGGGGAGTGCTCCTACAAAATAACCTGCTCTGGTTGCCGAGGCAGGGCTTACGAGGAAACTGGTGACATGATGGCGACCGACCCAGGTTGCTGGCTCACCACTGGATTAGCTATGGAAAGCCGATAGCGATTTGAAAGAACGAGACCGGTAAACAGTAACTCAGAATGTTCAGCCAGAAAAAATCCGCTGCTGCAGGTACGGCACTCGTCTCAAGTCATGTTACCGTTTGCGATCTGGCTAGAAACCACATCGAACACCATGACTGGATGTTTAATTCGTTCAATCCTGCTGCGCTATCTTTTCAAACTCAGAAACTCAAAGTCGTGTGAGGCTTTCTGGCCGGTTGTCTAATCCGCGGGTGATGGTGCCATTAGTCTAATCAGGCCGAGGTGAAGCCTGCTTGGCAAAACCTTCTAATCCATTGTGTACATTCTGCCTCATCATTTCCGGTAGCTTTTCCAGGCGAAGCGCGTCACCTTCGCTAACCGACAACATTACCTGGTTCACGACCTCCTGAGCCACCGGTGTAGTTTGATCAAGGACTTTACGCCCCTTGTCTGTAAGACCGATATCAACGAATCTCTTGTCTTTTTCATTGCGTTTGGCCCTGACCAGTCCTTCTCGCTCCAGGCGTCTGGTCAGAGTTGTGACATTGTGTCGCTCCCTGAAAGTCCAATCAGCTATCTCGGATGGTTTCATAGTCCCACCATTGAATGCCAGGATTTGCAACACTATGTACTTGGTTATCGAGAGTTGCGTTTTCCTGAAGAAATGAACATTGGCATACTTCAGTGTAGCGTGTGCAGTTTCCACGAAAAATATAAAGGTT
>JBDRTM010000506.1:0-6934 GCA_043824065.1 Planctomycetota bacterium
TGCACCGTGGTTGACCGAGCTCAAAGACTCCTCGGAATCACCCGTTCCGACAAGCAGAAAACTTGCGGTGCCCATTGAGCCGGGGGTTATTATAGGCTGGCCGGTTCGGGCGAAAATACTTGCGGCCATCTGCTTCGGACCGAAGGCACGCGTCGCGCCTTTGCGATGGACCCAAAGCCGGACGCCGCTATGGGTTTCGAGCTTTGCCATATTGTGAGCGACATCGTAAACGAGCGTCAGTCCGCCTCTGGCGGATTGGCCAAACATCCTGTTAAAACAGCGCCTCACGAGCAGGGCCATAATGTGACGATTGGTAAATGCGAAGTTTGCGGCGGCGGCCATTGCAGCGATATAGTTTTTGCCGGCACTGCTCTCGGCCGGCAGGTATGAAAGCATTTTTCTGCGGCCGGCATTCTCGGGTCTGCGGGCGGCGATATTCATATATTCATCGGCGACTTCATAGCCGAACCGACGCGAGCCGGAGTGTATCATTACAACGAGCTGGTTTTTGAAAAGGCCGAAAGTCTTCGCCAAATCCGGCTCAAAAACTTCCTGCACGTACTGGATTTCAATAAAGTGGTTTCCACCCCCGAGTGTGCCGAGCTGATTGCTCCCTTTTTGTATTGCGTTTCTTGGCACCGCCGCCGGGTCGGAGGGCAGGTGGCCGTTTTCCTCGATTCTTTCGAGGTCATCTGCGAACTGGTCCGGGTCAAAGGCCTCCCAGGCCCGGTGACTGCTTCTTTGCATAATGGACGGTACGGCGGCAACACCTTTATTGATAACGGCTTCGATTCCGGTTTTATTTAACTGCAAATTTTCCTTGCCCTCGCCGAGCGGAATGTCACGGGCTATATCGACGGCGATTTTGTCCGTATCAATGTCGCCTCTTGAAAAGGGTGTGCGCAGCAGCCGCATTCCACAATTTATATCATACCCGACAGCAGAAGGCATAATTGCACCATCCAGTCCCAACACGGCCCCGATAGGTATGCCGAAGCCAACGTGGATATCGGCGGTGGCCAGAACCTTTTTGGCCGGCGGAAGTGACGCTGCATCACAAAGCTGACGGACTGCATCAGGTTCGAGCTTGACGGCCTCCGAGGCAAAAATGGTTGCATCGGTAACCATCTGCCCGCAGCGTTTCATACGCAGGCGAAAAGGGTCGATGCGAACAAGTTGTGACGATGACTCGCCCATTCTCGCACCTCGTCTCTCATCAGGTGAAAAATAAACTGTCGCCCTGTTATATCCGGATTCGTTAGTTAAGGGAAAATTAATTATACCAGCTTTTGCAGAAAAAGCTAATAAGGAAAAAGGCAACCTGCTAAAGGCCATATTTTTCGGCTTTTACTTCGGGGACAAATTCACTTGACAAAGCCTGGTTTTAAAGTTAAACTGGGTGCTGTTGGATGTAGGTATAAGCTGGGGATTGTCTAATCCAGAACCGGCAATTTTTAGGGTGTTTACAAAATGAAGATAAAATGGCTGATTTTCGCCGTTCTGGCGGCATTTTTAGCTTTAGTGTTGAATTCGGGTTCGGCTGCCGTCAATACCAGAGAGGTTGACAATGTACGCAAAAAGGCCGTGCTCGATAATAGCGATTTAAAAATTATCGACGATTTTCTTGCTGAGGCGATACAGGAATTGGTCGGAACGAGGGATTTTACCTCAATAGCAAAGATTCGTACAGTCATCCTCAGCAGGCAGAGCACCCAGGGCCAATACGCTCAACAGTTTTCTGAGTCGGCCCGCAGACATATCGCCACAGGCTTTCAAGAGGCTCAAGCATTAAGGCGCCCGGAGCGGATAACCAGAGTAACGATTAACCTTTTGATTCTGATGGATGGCCTGCAGGACCTGGGGTTGGCAGACTCGGCTATCGCGATGCTAAAAAATGAGAATATGGTTATTCGTTACTGGGCTGTACATTGTCTTACCAATACTAACATCATAACCCAGTTAAACGCCGCGACAAACTCAAACCAGGCATCGGCTATCGCAGCACAGCTTAAAGACCTTATCGAGAACAGCACACCTGAGATAGTAGTTTTGATAGCTCAATTTGCGGCCGGCGCGAACATCCCGGAAGCTGAACAGCTACTAATCCAAATAGCTGATTTGCGAATTAAACAATACGCCGACTGGACAGTGAAGTATGAGCTTTACGATAGTGCCATCTTGAAATTTCTCAGCAGCAAAATACCCTTACCTTCGGAGGCTTTCGGCGGACCTCTACCGACAACAACCAGTACAAAGCCTGCTCTTGCTCGGCGCTTTGCACAGTTGTACTCTTATGCCATACAAAGGTACATCAAGGGCGCTGCTCTTTTGAACGATACCCAGAAAAGTCATTTAGCTTCGATATTGGTCGAGACCGAAGACAAGTGTATCGGCCGGCTTCTAAGCAATCCGCAATTAACTATAAGAAGGGCCCTTGAGCGGCAAAATGCACAGGCCATTATGGACGAGCACGACAGATTACTTGGCACCGCAACAACGCCCGGCCAATTACCCACGACCCTGAAATTCGACTACAGCACAACCACCACCGGCCCTAAACGCACTGCACCACTCCCTTTGCCCGACCCACCCACAAAAAAATGATTATTGATTATTGACAGTTGATTATTGACGATTGATTACTGATAATTGATATTCGAATCCGCACACGGCAAAACGATATACAATAAACAGCTTAAAGCAAAAGGGATTTTGCATTGAAGTTTGGAAGAATTATATCTGCCACAGCCATACACCAATTGCAGGGACACTACGGTATTGGCATGTCAGTAAGGCCGGCACTTCTTGTAACGATAATTTGTGCGGCGTTGATTATTGCAGGATGTGACGGCTCAGGGCCGGACAAAGAGCTAAACGAAATGGTCCTGCATCACGTCCTTTCCACCAAGATAAAAGGCCTCGACCCCGGCAATATGCGAGACGTCTATTCTGTCATAGTCGCCAGCCAGATGTTCGAGTCCCTGTATCAATATCACTTCCTGAAGCGCCCGTATCAGCTCGTGCCTCTATTAGCTGAAGATATGCCGCAAATCAGCGACGATTTGCTAACCTACACCATAAAAATCAAAAAAGGCGTTTACTTTCAGGATGACCCGTGTTTTGCTTCCCGCCTTGCGGGGTCCCTCCCAAACGGTAAAGGACGAGAACTAAAAGCTGAGGATTTTGTTTTCTCACTCAAAAGAGTAGCTAATATCAAGTATCTGAGCCAAAACTGGTCTATCTTTGATAACAAAATTATCGGGCTCGATGAGTTTCGTGAATATACAAAAACGTGCAAAAGCGAGGAGGACGTCGATTATTCACGGCAGGTTCAAGGATTAACAACTCCCGATGACTATACACTGGTTATCAAGCTCAAGAAACCCTGGCCCCAATTGTGCTTGGCCCTGGCGGATATAGCAACAGCGCCTGTAGCCAAAGAGGCAGTCGATTATTACGGCAGGGACATTATAACCCATCCCGTAGGTACCGGGCCGTTCCGGTTGAATGTATGGCGCCGCGGCAGCTACATCGAGCTTGTCCGCAACCCGGCTTTCAGGGGCGAACTCTATCCGAGTCGCGGCGAACCCGGCGATGCCGAAGCCGGCTACCTGGATGATGCAGGAAAGCCCATACCTTTTGCCGACAGGGTCGTCTGGACCATAATCGAAGAGCGCCAGCCGGCCTGGCTTTTATTTTTGCAGGGAAAAGTCGATGCCACTGTAATTCCCAAAGACAGCTTCGACGAGGTTATGGGCGGGGCCGGTGAATTGACGCCGGCAATGAAGCAACGCAGCATACACCTGAAAACCTTTAAGGACCCGTCAACCTACTGGGTTGGTTTTAACATGCAGGACCCTGTCCTCGGCAAAAACAAACCGCTTCGCCGGGCGATAAGCTGCGCCATAGACCGTGAGAAGTTTATAGAGCTGTTTTTCAATAATCGACACCTAATTGCCCACGGCCTTATACCACCCGTGATGCCCTCTTACAATCCCGAGATAAAAGAAAAGGGATACGCCCCGTATGACCCGGAAAAGGCCAAAGAGCTGTTGAAAGAGGCCGAAAAAACTCACGGCGGCAAACTGCCTGTTTTCAAAATGGCTCTACCGGGCACAAATACCTGGTACCGTCAGTTTGGCCAGCTCCTCAAACGTAATTTGAATGCTGTCGGTCTCGAAGTTGAAACGGAATATATGGACAGGCCTACTTATCTGGAGAAAGTCAATACCAGAAGCGTTCAGATGTTCACCTCCGGCAGCAGCGCAAGCACACCCGATGCGCAGGATTTCTTAGCAATGTTTTACAGCAGATACCATGCACCCGGACCAAATAAATTCAACTATTCCAATCCGGAGTTTGACAAACTATATGAAAAAGCGCAAGTAATGCTCGACAGCCCCGAAAAACATCGGCTGTATAGAAAAATGGAATTTGTAGTTCTGGAAGATTGCCCCGCGGCCTTCTTAAACCATCGCGTCGCGTATGTGCTGCATCATGACTGGTATAAGAATTACAAGCCGCACGCCTTCGCATACGGGCTGAGCAAATATCGCAGAATCGATTTGGCCAAACGCGCAGCGTACAAGAAACTTTTGAAGACAATTAAATGACATCGTACATAACAAGGCGGCTTCTATATACCATACCGATTGTATTCGGCGTACTACTGCTGACCTTTGTATTGTTCACTCTCGTTGGCGGTGACATATCCATTGAAATCGCCGGCAAAGGTGCCACCCAGGAAACAATAAACGAAATCCGCGAAGAGTACGGCCTTAACAAGCCTTTGTTTCTGTCGTGGGACAGCCAATTCGTAAACCACTTCAAGAATGCACTGACATTTAATTTCGGCAGGGCCCGCGACCGCGAACCAGTTATTGACAAAATCAAAAGGGGCGTAGGGCCTTCTCTGGCATTGACAGTGCCGATGTTCTTTGGAATCGTCATAATTTCAGTCAGCTTATCGCTCGTCATTGCGTTCGTCCGTGGTTCGGTATGGGACATTTTAGCCGTAGTTATTTGTGTTGCAGGGATGAGTATTCCGTATCTCAGTTTTATCCTTTTCGGCCAGTATTTCCTCGCATACAAGTGGGGGCTTTTTCCGGTGTTTTTCTCTCCGGATTTAAAGATGGCACAGTACGTAGCTTTGCCTGTGCTAATTGGTATAGCAGCAGGCCTGGGAAGAAACCTGCGCTTCTTTAGAACAGTTATGCTTGATGAGATGCGAAACGACTACGTTCGGACGGCTTTCGCGAAAGGGCTTACAGTTAGGCGTGTGCTGTTCAAGCACGTTTTGAAAAATGCAATGATACCTATTATTACGCGGGTGGTTTTGGCGATACCGTTCTTGTTCTTAGGCTCGCTGCTGCTTGAGAGGTTTTTCGGCATCCCGGGATTGGGTTATCTGATGGTGGAGGCTATCGGCTCACGCGATTATTTTGTTATCAGCGCTATGACTTACATAAGTGCGATACTTTTTGTGGTATTTAATCTTATAACAGATATTTGCTACTCACTTGTTGACCCGAGGATTTCTCTTGAGTAAACATCAGCAAATAATAAAGACAGAGCCGCCGAAGGGCACAAGTCTATGGAAGGACGGCGTCAGAAGGCTTCGCAGGCGCAGGTTAGCGATGGTTTTCCTCGGCGTGATAGTATTATATTTTCTGCTTGCTGGTTTTATCTATTTGGCGGAGTTTTTTGATTGGCGAATTGGGCCGACACTGTGGGCCGAACAGGTGGGCCAATCTTATGCGCCGCCCAGCTCGGAAAATATATTCGGCACCGATATATTCGGGCAGTCAGTTCTCAGAAAGACGCTGTACGGAACGAAGATATCGATAACGGTTGCGTTATGTGCCTCGCTTATCAGTATCGTCATCGGTGTCCCTTTAGGAGCCGTCGCAGGCTACTTTCGCGGCTTCGTGGATGAAATAATCGTCTGGATTTATTCAACTCTAAGCTCAGTTCCGTATATCCTGCTGATATTGGCTTTTGCCGTTGTGCTGCGGGACAAGACTTTTTTTGGTTACAAGCTTACAGGTATCACGGCGGTCTATTTAGCTATCGGCCTTACAAGCTGGGTCGGCATTTGCCGGCTGATTCGCGGTGAGGTTATCAAGCACAAAGACAGAGAATATGTCTTAGCTGCGATTAGCTATGGGTGCACTCGCCGGCGGATAATCTTCAGGCATCTGCTGCCCAATGTTTTTCATCTTGTGATAATTGACTTTTCGCTGCGATTTGTGGCCTTTATTCACGCGGAAGTTATTCTGAGCTTTTTAGGGCTTGGAGAAGCGGAGCGTCCGAGCTGGGGAGCGATGATAAATGATGCCAGGATTGAGCTTTCGCGAGGTGTATGGTGGCAAATGGCGGCGGCTACGGTGGCAATATTCTTCCTGTCATTAGCGTTGAATATCTTTGGCGACGCCCTGAGGGACTCGCTCGATCCGAAGCTCAGAATTCAATGAGCAAAAGAGCATAATGTTTTGTGACAGTCGTATTGATGGATTGTTGTTTTATGGTAGGATGTCACCCCGAGCGAAGTCGAGGGGTCTATTAAAAACAGATTCCTCGGCTCCGCTCGGAATGACAATCCCTCAAATCTTGAGTAACAAAGTACTAAGTGCATAGGAGTATAAGTAAAAGATAGAAGATGCGAAAAAAGTATGAGTAGCAATGGAACATTACTTTCGGTCAGGAATCTTTCGACGCACTTTTTTACTGAAGAAGGCGTGGTAAAGGCGGTGCAGGGTGTGAGCTTTTCGATAAAGAAAGGCCGAACGTTTGGGCTTGTTGGCGAGAGCGGGTGCGGTAAGAGCGTAACGGCACTATCAATTATGCGATTGGTTCCTGCTCCGCAGGGTAAAATCGTCAGTGGTGAAATTGTTTTCGAGGGACGGAACCTGCCGGCGTTAAGTGAAAACCAGAT
>JBDRTM010000507.1:0-4740 GCA_043824065.1 Planctomycetota bacterium
TTACTAAATTCGTAAGCATGCTCCATTATAAGAGTTTACATTTTACGCGAGTTGATAAACTAAAAGATCCTTATGATAGTTCGGTTACGTCTTTTTTTGTGGATTTTATAGAAATAATCGAATCTGACATCAAAAAAATCAAGGAGGATGAAAAGGAACAGCGTAAGAAGCTATTTGTGAATTGTTGGCATATTAACGCTTCCGAATCCGCGGCTCTTTGGAAAGTATATATGAAAAGTGACGAAGGTATAGCAATTCAAACAACTGTGAAAAAACTTATCACAGTCCTTGAAGCCAGCAACAATGATTTACCCTTTGACCTTGCATCAGTAAACTATGACCCGAGTAAGTTAGCCAGCGTGGCTACTATGCCCAATGGCGAGTCCATTCTGTCTCTTAGCACGACTAAAGCATTGTTCACCAAAAGGTCTTGTTTCCAATATGAAAAAGAACTACGGGTCATCGCGGGTTTTGACAAACCTAAATCGACAGGTTTTAATTGGGGCAGCTTAGATATTAACTCACTGATAGAATCTATTTGTGTAAATCCTGAAGCTTCAACATGGGTCGTTTCACTGGTTAGAGATTTAGCAAAAAGCTATAAGATAGAAGGTGAGGTTTATAAGTCTAAAATTTATTAACCCTTCTTGATAAACTAACTAAATCTGCAATTCCCGCCAAAATATTTCGTATCTCGTGAAGGTCAATTTATTTTAAGTTATTTCGAGGAAGCTTTGATCTGACGGGTGTTTTAACTTTCATGGAACAAAATAACACAAAAGAATGGGAAAGGAAAATCAATTTATTATTGATTATTTCTCCGCGAAATGTGCGTAATCCGCGATAGATTAGGGGACAGGTATTATGGCCGTTGTGTGGTGATGTTAGGTACCACCCCAACGCTGCCTTATAGGCAGGCAAGATCATGGGGTTGGGGGGCTAAACAGTATTGCGCTTGCTTTAGTGCCTTATAGGCACGTAAGTATTTGCTCCTAATGAACTAAGAAATCGCATTCGGCACGATGTTATCTGTAAGTGTTGTAATAGAATGATGTTATCGTAATTCAGCCAATATCTTAGTTTATTTTACATTCCTCCTGAGAATCCGGTGAGGTGCTGGCAATGAGAGAGAGCTCAATGCTATGCCCCAAAAATGTTATGTGTTGCCAGAGAAATGAGCCACACCCGAAAATAAAAAAAGCTATTCAGCCCGCCTATCCGATAAGCGGGATTCATCAGAACATATACAAAAATCGCTTCCATTCGACTACGCTCAGGACAAGTATTTTTTGCTTTTGCCGTCAGGCATCCTGCGGATTGACAGCATTTGTCCAAATCGGTAAAATGACAGCAAAGCTGTCATTCTGAGCGGAACGCAGTGGAGCAAAGAATCTCTTTGCTGCACAGGAGATGAGATTCTTCGGCTGCGCCTCAGAACGACACGTAAGTGTCGTTTTTGAACTCACCTGTACCCGCGTTTTCTGTGCGGGTAGCACAGGTGCGGTCAACCTTTATTGCGAAACTGTTCAGCAGGAGAATAACCGGTGGCTGACAAAAGAGCGGTAATTTTACTAAGCGGCGGCCTTGATTCAGCTACAACTTTGGCCATAGCCCACAGTCAAGGTTTTGAGTGCTACGCCTTGACCTTTCGGTATGGTCAGCGACATAAGCGGGAAATCGAAGCCGCAAAGAAAATAGCTGACTCTCTCGAAACGGCAGAGCATCGCATAATCGATATTGACTTAGCTGCCTTTGGCGGCTCAGCCCTGACCGATTTAACCATTGAAGTACCAAAGGACAGAGCCGCTCTCGATACTGGATACCGGATTCTCGATACTGGTAAAAGACAAACATCGAGAATCGAGGGTCGAGAATCGAGAATCGAGATTCCACCAACCTACGTGCCTGCCCGCAACACGATATTCTTAAGTTATGCTCTTGCCTGGGCTGAAGTATTAGGCACATTTGATATCTTTATCGGCGTCAACACCACCGACTACAGCGGCTATCCTGACTGTAGGGCTGAATTTATCGCCGCCTTTGAGAAGACTGCCAACCTCGCCACAGCAGCGGCAGTTGACCCCGCCCCTCAAAGAGGCGGGGTTGAGCGTAAAGGCCTGCCGAAAGGCATCCTGCGGAGATACCACATTCACACCCCGATTATAGATATGACAAAGGCCGAAATTATCCTCACCGGCACAAAGCTCGGCGTCGATTTCTCCTTAACGCACAGTTGCTACGACCCGGACCAACAGGGCCGAAGCTGCGGCCGATGTGACTCCTGCAGATTCAGATTAAAGGGCTTTGCCGAAGCAGGGCTTAAAGACCCCATTGAATATCGAAAAGTGAACTAAAGTGAGCTAAAGTTACCCAGTTGTAGAAGCTTGTTTATCGGTGTCGAAGCTGGTATCGGACTGGAAGCTCGACGTTGGATGCTCGATGAAAAGCGACCCAGCAACGCTGGGTTCCGATTGAAACCCGCCGTTGGCGGGTCAAGCTTCTATGACAAGCATCGATACGAGCATCGACAACGTTAAACGAAAACCGGACTTTAGGCACTTCAAACTTTAGACAATGACGCATACGAGATACGATGAGAGTAAATGAGATATTTTATTCTTTGCAGGGCGAAGGATTCTTGGCCGGCGTCCCCAGCGTGTTCGTGCGTCTTGCCGGCTGTCCTCTGCGATGTAAGTGGTGCGATACAAAATATGCCTGGGACCAAAGAGCAGGACAAGATTATACCATCGCCGAAATAGTCCAGACTGTTCTCCGTAAGGAGTCCTTAGGACAACAATGGCCCTGTAAGTTCGTTGTAATAACGGGCGGTGAGCCAATGATAAATTCAGATTTGCCGAAATTAGTGCAGCAGCTAAAAGCCGCCGACAAACATATAACAATCGAAACCGCAGGCATCGCATTTATGCCGGATTTGGCCTGTGATTTGATGAGTATTAGTCCAAAATTGAGCAACTCGGCGCCGACCGCAGAAGACAGAAGTCAGAAAACAGAAAACAGAAGTTTAGCCCCCACACCTGTGGTGGGGGCGGGGGACACAGAAGTCAGAAGACAGAAGTTTTTAAGATTGGATATAGCCGTCTTGCGCGAGCTGATTGATAGTTATGATTATCAACTAAAATTCGTCGTGGACTCAGAGGCCGACTTACCCGAAATCCAGCAGACCTTGGAGAAACTTGGAAATGTCGATACAGAAAAGGTAATGCTGATGCCACAGGCAAAGACAAGAGATGAACTTTTACTCAAATCACCAATGGTAGCTGAAATGTGCAAACATAGCGGCTTTGCATTTTCTCAGCGTTTGCAGGTTCTGCTCTGGAATAATCAAAAGGGCAGATAATTGTGTTTGGCCATACCCTGTCTTTGAAGCGTTTTATCTAAAAGTTTGACATATCTGACGCAGCCTCATATCATATTAGCCTGATTTGCCTGGACTCCAGGATGAGGACGAGGTAATGCCTCGTCTTCGTTGCTTTTGATTGAGAGGTTTTTTTTTATGGCGAAACGAAAAGTAACTTTGAAAAATAAGCCGTTTATGCTGATCATCCGTGACGGGTGGGGCTACAACCCAAACCCAGACGAAGATGAATATAATGCCGTCAAGTGTGCAAATACTCCGACAGATGATATGCTGATGGCCGAGTATCCAAACTGCCTTGTCCATACCAGCGGCGAAGACGTGGGCCTTCCGGACGGCACGATGGGCAACAGCGAAGTAGGACATCAAAATATCGGCGCCGGCAGAATCGTCCCCCAGGAATCCGTAAGAATCAGCAAAACTATTCGCGACGGCACTTTCTTCGAGAATAAAGAATTCCACAATTTAATAAAATTCGTAAAAAACAACAACGGCAAAATGCACGTTATGGGCCTGTGCAGTAACATCGGAGTACACTCGCTGTTAGACCACCTCTACGGCCTGCTCGAATTAGCCACAAGAAACGACGTAAAAGATGTTTTTATCCACGCATTCACCGACGGCCGGGATTCACCGCCGGACAGCGGAGCAGGATACATAGCCGATATTGAAAAAAAGGCCAGGGAAATAGGCGCAGGCAAAATCGCAACCATTATGGGCAGATTCTATGCGATGGACCGCGACAGCCGGTGGGAGCGTGTACAGAAAGCTTATGAATGTATGAGGATAGGTAAGGGTCTTAAAGCAGCTACCCCGGCAGAGGCGGTTGCCAAAAGTTATGAAAAAGAAGTAACTGATGAATTTATCGAGCCGACGTGCATTGTCAATGAAGACAATGAGCCGCTAACCACTATCAATAACGGTGACGGTGTAATATTCTTCAACTTCCGCGGCGACAGACCTCGCGAAATTACCCGAGCATTTGTTGAGAAGGACTTCAAAGAATTTGCCAGAACGAGCAAGCCGGACATATATTTCGTCTGTACGACCGAATACGATGCAACGATACCTGCGCCGGTGGCGTTTCCAAAGCTACCGAAGATGAAAAATATCTTGGGGGCGTACTGGGGCTCTCTGGGCCTGAAGCAATTTCGCTGCGCCGAGACGGAAAAATATGCGCACGTTACTTTCTTTTTCAACGATTATACCGAAAAACCGTTCACCGGCGAAGACCGGCAAATTGTGCCTTCGCCACGAGTTCGAACATACGACTTAAAGCCCGAGATGAGCATTTACGAGGTTACTGAGGTTGTACTGGAAAGACTTGACACCAACAAATACGACGTGGTAGTGGTCAATTTTGC
>JBDRTM010000508.1:0-4425 GCA_043824065.1 Planctomycetota bacterium
CATCACAGCCAAGGGAGAGGACAGCCGTCTCCAATTCAAGAAGGATATTCGTAACGTGGATGCCCTTGCCTCGGAAATGGTGGCTTTTTCCAATAGCGAAGGCGGCCGTATTCTTATTGGAGTGACCGATGCCGGAGAACCTGCTGGAATTCCCAGGGAGGATTTAGATCGGATCAATCAACACATCAGCAATGCTGCCAGCCAACATGTGCGCAGCCCTATTTCGCCCCTGACCGAAAACGTGGCCGTAGGCAAAGACCGGATCGTGATCGTGGTCACCGTTCCCAAGGGCATCGATAAACCTTACTTCGACCGCAAGGGTATCATCTGGCTCAAAAGCGGCTCGGATAAACGGAGGGTCAACTCTAAGGAGGAACTGCGCCGCCTATTCCAGATGTCGGATCAGTTCCACGCCGACGAGTTGCCGACCCGGGCGGGGCCGGAAAAACTGGACAAGCTGCGGTTCCGAGATTTTCTCAAGAGCTTCTACAAGCAGGACCTTCCTGAATCACCGGAGGCCCTCGAACGTTTGCTCCAGAATATGAACCTGGCCACCATTGACGGCAGGCTGAATCTGGCTGGCGTGCTGCTCTTTGCAGAGCGGCCGGAGTGGATTGTGCCCCAATTTGTCATCAAGGCGGTCAGGTATCCGGGCAATGAGATCCACGTTTCCGAGTATCTGGATTCCGAGGACTTTACTGGTACCTTGCATAAAATCTTTGGCGATGCCCTGGCCTTTATCCTCCGCAATATGCACAAGGTGCAGGCCGGGCAAGGGGTAAACGCCCCGGGCGTGTCCGAAATCCCTCCGTTGGTTTTCGAAGAACTGCTTGTCAACGCATTGGTGCATAGGGATTACCTGGTTAGCGCATCCATCCGGCTTTTCATCTTCGACAATCGCGTCGAAATCATCAGTCCCGGCCATTTGCCCGACAATTTGACCGTTGAGAAAATACGTCTCGGCAACTCCATTATCCGCAACCCGATTCTGGTTTCCTATGCGGCAAAGGGAATGTTGCCCTACCGGGGGCTGGGCTCAGGCATTAAGCGTGCTTTGGAGGCGTGGCCGGAGATCGATTTTGCCGACGACCGCGACGGTTGCCTGTTCACCGCCGCTGTTCACCGTAAAGAGATGGTAAGTTCGGAGAAAAGTTCGGAGAAAAGTTCGGAGAAAATCCTCTCTTTATTAAAAACCGAACCGGAGTTGGCGGCCAGGGAAATTGGCTGGCGGATAGGGATTAGTTCGCGTGCCGTGGAAAAACACATCGCCAATTTGCGGCGAGAAGGCAGGCTCCGTCGGATTGGCCCTGCCAAGGGAGGCCGTTGGGAGGTTCAATGAAAGCTATCCTCACGGATTATCCCCAATATTTAAGGAAGTCCACCGGCAACTCATTTCTGGCGGAAGTACTCGACCTGTCTGCGCCGAGGCTTCGGCAGATAGGGCTGTGTTCTCATGCCGGCATAGGCCAAAGGGCCGTGCTCCCGGTCTGGTTCAATGTAGACGGTGGTCACCTACTGGACAGCTTTAAGCAGTTCCCAGACGGTGTCTGGCTCTAATCGCTCCCAAAACACCACCTTTTCTTTGATAATCAATTGACACGAACTGACACCAACTGTAAAGTACGTATCTGTGATGAGATAATTTTCGAACCAGTTTGTCTGACCCCTTCAAAGGTGTTTCTGACGGAAAACCAACCGGACAACGTCTTGACCATCGAGGGGCTATCCATCTATTTGAAAATCCCGAAATCGACCCTCTATAAGCTTGTTCGGGAAGGGAAAGTTCCTTACCAGAAAGTGGGCCGTCACCTGCGTTTCCATCGGGAGGCAATAGACGAATGACTGAAGGGGCAAGATGACTACGAGAGCCGCGTATAACTATGGCACGAAGAAACGCTCACAAGCAACCCGATTTCAGGGGGGCGCTAATAGCGGAGCTACCCACTTACAAAGCCGTTCAAAAAATCGGCCAGGAGACCGTGGATTTCGAGAGCATAACTGAAAATGTGTCGGTCCGAGCTAAACGAGTCTTGGTGAATCTTGGTGTTGAAGATACCGATGCTCTGTTACGGATTACACGAGATGACCTCATACAGGCATGGAGTTGCGGAAAAAAGACAATTGCTGAAATTGAGGCGCTTCAGACAAAGCTGCGGTCTCAAAATGAGCAGGAGGCCATTCATTCGCGGAGAGATGCTTTGGATTTAGACAACGCGCCCAAAGAAATTACCGACGTTTCCGGGGCGTTGCTTTACCTACTCAAGGTATAAAGATAATGCTAAACCTTCACAGCTTAGGACCGTCGGCTGGGGAGTAACCCAGACGTGACTATACTACGAGACACGATTGGCAAGTCGACTCTGTCTGAAGGGCTTGCGGTACCCAAAACATTGGAGTCATGGGTCGATGCACCAGGCCGAGGCCAGAAGAGGGAACTGACTCTGCTATTAGACGATCAACGCGCCACCGCGACATTAAGACGGATCGCGAATGCCAGGGGGCATGTACAGATCAAATATGAGAACAAAGAGGGGCTGCCATTTCGGCAATGGCTTGCCTCTCTCTTTTCTCCTACCGAAGACGGCATGGGTGGCGAGTATATTGAATTGCATAAAGTTGGGGATGATACTTATAGGGTGTCTCCCTTTCCTTTGAGCAAGAAATCAAAGGACCGCTTGACCGTTGTGGAATGGATATTCCATCGCACTAACGAACGTGCATTTCATAGTCGTGACGCAGTGCGCGAGATTCCAGCCATTGTTCAGAGTGTTCAGTACCGTCCTTCAGAGGGACAAGCATTCTACAACCGCCAGCTATCTCGCCACTTTGTCTCGTGGGAGTGGCAGCGGGAGCAGCGAGCCATTCCGGAACTGCCCCTGAAATGCGATTTTATCAAGAATTATGTGCAAGTCGAAGTAGAGTTCGGAAACGCACGAACCTACTACCAAGACTACATCAAGTTCTTGTTGGCATTTCAGCAGAGAACGACAAAACTCGGCGTGCTAATAGTGCCTACCGAGAACTTTGCACATGCTCTATGTCTGGTTGGAAAAGAGAAGGCGAAGGAAAAGGGCCGTAGATCATACAGCGGCATGATACATATGGAGAAGGTCCGGCGTGAACTTCCATTTTTAGCTTTTATGTTGAAGATGCCACTCGCAATTGCCAGCATCGATGTTTACAGCAGTAAGGAGTAAGAATGCGACGGCCGTTCCGAGAGGCGAGCTGGGATCGCATCTACATAAGTACCCTTTTTACATTTTTTTGGTCTGAGACCATCCGGACCATACGGTATTATCAGAAGTCTGTGAATCGTTCAGAAAACGTTGTTGTGGGCGGCGTTATGGCAACCTTGTTGGGCGATGATATCCGCAAGGAAACGGGCGTGACGGTCATACCGGGACTTCTTGACAGACCAGGTGTATTGGACAAAGGGAATCCGATTGTTGTGGACGAGCTCATTCCCGACTACCAGATCCTGGAGTCAATCGACTACACGTACAGCGTACAGGACGCCTACATTGCCTACGCCACACGCGGGTGCACCAACCGGTGCCATTTCTGTGCTGTGCATAAGATTGAGCCGCGTTTTCGTCACTACTTACCCATGCAGCGTCAGGTCAAGGGAATCGAGGATGTATATGGAGCCAAACAGGATTTGATCCTCCTGGATAATAACGTTCTGGCCTCGCGCTTCTTCAAACGGATAATACATGATATCTGTGCTCTGGGTTTCGAACGCGGGGCAAAACTACGTGGCCGCATGAGATGTGTCGATTTCAATCAAGAGGTGGATGCACGGGAACTGTCCGAAAAGAAGATGGCATTGTTTGCCGAAACGGCCATTCGGCCACTGAGAATAGCTTTCGACCATATTTCAATGAAAGACCGTTATGTGTCACGTATTCGGCTTGCAGCCAAATATGGATTACTCAATTTGTCCAACTATGTCCTGTACAACTACACAGATACACCGGCCGATTTCTATGAACGCCTTCGGATTAACTGTGCGCTCAATGAGGAATTGGGAACCAAAATTTACTCCTTTCCCATGAAGTACATTCCGCTGACATCCAAGGACCGGAAGTATGTGGGAAAGAACTGGAACCGGAAACTCATCCGAGGCGTCCAGTGTATTCTTCTTGCTACCCGCGGAATGGTTTCGCCGAAGATGGGGTTTTTTAAAGCCGCCTTTGGGGAATCACCGGAGCAATTTCTGGAGATAGCATGGATGCCGAACGAGTATATCATCCACCGAAGGATTCACGAGAATAATGGAGCTGCTGATTGGACGCGTATCTTTCATTCATTGACTGCGAGTCAACGCCGTGTTCTCTTTCCGGGTAGAACTGGGAAGTCTCCCTCCCAGAGCCCCCACAGACCCGTACGAGCGCGATTAACGCATACGGTTCCTCGGGTTTATGG
>JBDRTM010000509.1:0-6645 GCA_043824065.1 Planctomycetota bacterium
AGACATTTTTTCTGTCCGTAACCTTCAACTTCTGGCTGAACTGACCCTCTGCATTAGTCTTTGCCTGTCCCAATACATCCCAGCGGATTCGGCCTTCTCCATAATCGTAGAATTGTTCATAGCACATCACCTCGGCCCCACTGACCGGCTGGGCGTTGGAATCCACTACCTTGCCGGTGCAGGTTATTTCTTTTAGTTCTTCTGCGGTTAAAAGATTTACAAAACTGACCAGAAGCACCAGAGGCAAAATTGTTATCCAATTTCTGCGCATAGTAATTCTCCTTCGCGGCTCCTACCGCCTATCAATTTTTATTCCTTAAAAGATTAAGTTAGTGAGTTACTTGTGTTCGCTTTTTACGGAACACCTGAATAATCACATAGGCTACTACGATAGTCAGGCCAACAACCGCCAGCCAAACATTTCGCTTCTGGACAATTTCGGGCTTAATAGCAAGGGCTGCTATGGTGTAAGGTTCACTTTGTACTTTGAAGGGAGCACCGAGGTCAACGGTTGCGATAAATGGACCTTTTACATTTTTTGGCTCTCGCCACGAGAGCGCACAGGTGCTGCCTCAGCCATACTCGAAGCTAAAGGTTCGGTCATACGTGCCGTCGTTGTTTTTGATATGCAGTTTCGGAGCTGGTGGCTGGGCTCCGTTACGGGTCAATTCGATACGCTCGCAATACTTTTTCACCCTTCCGACTTTGATAGCCCCCTCGTACCATCCTGCCGGCCATAAACCTAAAGATGTACGATTGCGAGAGCGATAAAACTTGACGTTCAGGTGATAGGTAGTCGGGCCGTCTTCACCATCAAAAAGTATCTTTACTGGCTCGAACTTTGCATTACGCTCATCTCGCTCGTACGCCTCCTGAGCAGACTCATCAGCCAGACTGCCGTTTCCATTCAGGTCCATATACAGTAAGTCATGTGGCCCGTCCTTGCTTTTTCGGTCAAACGCCATCCAGAGACCGCCGCTGGCAACCATAGGAGTGGGCCAGCGAGCAAAAAACCGTTCATCGCATTTGAAATCAGGCAGTTCGACCTCCTGTGGCTTCTCAGACACCACTTCTGGATTCGACGTACCTATATCGCCGAGGAGCTGCCACGAGTCACGCGATGTGTGATATTGAAGCCACTGTTCATCCTGTGCCGGGGCCGCTAATGTAAGAATAAGCAGACTGATTCCCACAACGATTTGAATATAGATTTTATTTCTCATTTTGTGGAACCTTCAAATACGGTTGATTGTTTGGCCGGACCGAAAGCTCGTTCTGTTCGTTATATAAATATAGACGTGGTTTTTGGGAAAAAGTTACAGATTTTTTTGTATTTTTGTTAGATATTTTTTCTTTTGTAAACTCTTGCTGTCTCGGCATTGAACAGACAGAACCGCTTTTTTCGGTTGTCTTCGGGTCTGGGTTTTGCTCGCCGGGCTGATCGACTTGCTCCTGTCTGGGCTGGTATATTTTTCGCCGCCCACACCGAGCAGTTCATAATTCAGTACCAAAATCCCACCCCGAGCGAGAAAAGGCTATTTCCGCTGGGAATGACAATTCATCAAATCACGAGTGACAGAATACTACTGTCTTCTAACCTTGGATGGAATCATCCTTTTTGGTGTTCGTGGATTGGCAGGCCGAGTTCGGTGAGTACCTTTTTCATATCCTCCCAGACCCTTCTTCGGTTCTCCGGCGAGTAATTTCTCAGCAGGTATGCAGTGTGGTATGTTGCCATAAGCTTTATAGGCGGTCTGCCGAGGCCGGAATAGTATTCGTGGAATTGGCCGCGCAGTTGGCCTATCGGTTTTGTGGTGTTCAACAATGTCCTGGCTGCGTGGGCACCCAGAGCTACGATGATTTCAGGTTCTATTATCTCAATCTGTCTTTGAAGATAGGGCAGGCAGTTTATTATCTCATCGGCACGAGGGTCGCGATTCTCCGGCGGACGACACTTCAGGATATTGCCTATAAAGACCTCGCTCCGCTTTAGACCCATTGCCGAGATTACCTTATCCAATAGTTGTCCAGCTCTTCCGACGAAAGGTCGGCCTTGTGCATCTTCGTCAGCTCCGGGTCCTTCGCCCACGAACATTATGCGGGCGTTGGGGTTGCCCTCGCCGGGTACTGCATTTGTCCGCAGCGACCCCAGGGGGCACTTGCGGCATTGGTGAACTTCCCCATCGATTTTTTTAAGCTCGGCAGCTTTCTCGGCGTCGGCCATATTGTCCTCCTGCTGTTGTGGTTCAGGTGTTCCGGCTTTACCCTTGAGAGCAAAACCGGAAAAAGACTGCTCCATTTCAAGATGCTGGCGAACAACTTTATCAATGTCCACATCTTTTTCCATCGCAGCAAATTGTAACGGCGTCTTGAGAATTACGCAATAAAAAAGGGCACTTGCCTCAGCAAGCGCCCTTTTAGCGTCTATGGCCTGGCCTTTTTATACCAGACCCTGGTCGAGCATCGAATCAGCGACTTTGATAAAGCCGGCAATGTTTAACCAATTGCTGCTTCACCTTTTTCGCCGGTGCGGATTCTGATACACTCGTTCAAATCTAATACAAAAATCTTGCCATCACCTATCTTACCTGTTTTGGCACCTTCCACAATTGATTCTATAGTCTTTTCAACAAAATCGTCGTTTACCGCTATCTCAAGTCTCACCTTTTTAAGCAGGTTTACCTCGAATTTAATGCCTCGATAGCTTTCCTCATATCCCTGTTGTTCACCGCAACCCAGAGCATTCGTTACAGACATTTTGCCGACCTGGGCTTTGTACAGGGCTTTTTTAACGTCCTGTAATTTATGTGGCTGAATGTAGGCGATTACAAGTTTCATCTATTTGTTCTCCAACAAATGCCAAATCAGGTTGAACTGAATATCTGGAAGCCACCGTAGGCCTCCATACCGTGCTCTCCAATATCCAGCCCTCGCAGTTCTTCTTCCCGACTGACCCTCAATCCAATTGTCAAATCAATCAGCTTAAATAATATGCCCATGCTAACAACTACAAAACCTACTGTGCTGACGCTACCCACAATCTGGATACCTAACTGCATTGGATTTCCGCCATAGATAAAACCATTATTCGCCAACCCCAAAGCACTCTTGCCAAAGATACCAACGCAAAGCGTACCCCAAATCCCGCAGATACCGTGAACAGGAAATGCTCCAACAGGGTCATCAATCTGAAGTTTATCAAGCAGTTCAACTGCCCTTATGACCAGATATCCGGCGACTGTTCCTATCACCAGCGCGGCCCAGGGCTCGACGTATGCACAGGGGGCGGTTATAGCTACCAGCCCAGCCAAGGCACCATTCATTGCCATAGATAAATCCGGTTTGCCGAATCTTTTCCAAACTGTTACCATAGCAGCAATTCCGCCTAACGCGGCCGCTAAATTTGTATTGATAGCAATACGGCCGATAAGCGAACCGTCCACGACACCAAGTGTCGAACCCGCATTGAACCCGAACCAACCGAACCAGAGAATAAAGACACCCAAAGATGCCAGCGGGATGTTATGACCAGCGAGAACATTTGGTTTGCCGTCAATTCCATATTTTCCTTCCCTCGGTTTCAATATAGAAGTTCCTATAAGGGCCACACAGCCACCCACTGTATGCACCACCGTTGAGCCTGCGAAATCAGCAAAGCCCATATTCGAAAGCCATCCGCCGCCCCATATCCAGTGCCCGACGATTGGGTATATAAAGGCCGAGATAAGAAACGAGTAAATCAAATAAGCCGGGAACTTCATCCGCTCTGCCATTCCACCGGCGACTATCGTCGCCGCCGCCCCACAAAACACCGCCTGGAACAGCCAGAAGGCATAAAGAGGAATGCCATTAGCGGTCGACTCAAGCCCAAATAGACACCAGCCTTTCACACCGCAAAAACCGTTACCATCGCCAAACATCAAGCCATAACCGATAAGGAAAAAGCCTAATGAGGCCATACAAAAGTCAAGAAAGTTTTTTGTCAGGATATTGCAGGTGTTCTTGGCTCTTATAAAACCGGCTTCCACCATCCCAAAGCCTGCCTGCATAAAGAAAACCAAAAATGCGGCACTCAATACCCAGATAGTGTCCACGGCCTGTTTTAACTGGCCGATATCGATCACGCTTTCAGAAGCATGTGCATCTGCCAGTGCAGTGCTGCAAGGCAAAAACACCATCACAATGACGGCCATAAGTAACCTGGGCCGAATTCCATTCCCGCTCTTTTTCATAAACTATCCTTTTCTGCAAATCGGTCACCACACCTCGCCATCTACAAGATTGTGAGAAGAAGGACCTGGCTTTCTCGGGAATATCGTATCAAGAACGCAAGACGCTATACACGTACTTTTTCCGCAAAGCGTATGCCGCCATAACTATGAAAATTGGGCAACCTACCCAGGAAAAGGGCGCCTGTTACCAACAATCGCCCTTTTATACAAGTCCCTGGTCGAGCATGGCATCGGCGACTTTGATAAATCCTGCGATGTTGGCACCCATTACGAGGTTGCCGGGCTGACCATACTCTTGGGCGGCCTCGAAGCACTGCTTGTGGATGGCAATCATAATGGTTTGGAGCCGCTGGTCAACTTCCTGGCGAGTCCAGGAGAGCCGCATGGAGTTTTGCGACATTTCCAAACCGGAAGTGGCAACACCGCCGGCGTTTGCGGCTTTGCCGGGGCCATAGAGTATCTTTTGGTTGAGGAATTGCTCAATGGCCTCGGGTGTGCTCGGCATATTGGCCCCCTCTGCGACGAGCGTGCAGCCGTTCTTGAGTAGTGTTTTCGCATCCTCGCCGTCAATCTCATTCTGTGTTGCACTTGGGAAGGCGCAGTCGCACTCAATGCCCCAGGGCCGTTTACCCTCAAGATATTCTACACCAAACTTCTCGGCATATTCCTTGATGCGCCCGCGTCGTACGTTCTTCAGGTCCAGGACAAAGGCGAGTTTCTCATCGTTTATTCCGTCAGGGTCGTGGATTGTACCATTGGAGTCGGAGAGGCTGACGGCCTTTGCGCCAAGCTGGTTGAGTTTTTCTACGGTGTACTGGGCTGCGTTTCCGGACCCGGAGACGGTACAGACCTTGCCCTCAAAGCTATCGCCGCGGGTCTTTAGCATTTCTTCGGCGAGGTACACGCAGCCGTACCCGGTGGCTTCCGGACGAATGAATGAGCCGCCCCAGTTCAGTCCCTTACCGGTAAAAACGCCGGTAAACTCGTTGCAAAGACGTTTGTACTGGCCGAACATATAACCAATTTCACGTCCGCCGACACCAATGTCCCCTGCGGGAATGTCGGTATTGGGGCCAACGTGACGGAAAAGCTCAGTCATAAAGCTCTGGCAAAAACGCATAACTTCGTTGTCGCTCTTGCCCTTGGGGTCAAAGTCTGACCCGCCCTTACCTCCACCCATTGGTAGAGTAGTGAGAGCATTCTTGAAGACCTGCTCGAATCCGAGGAATTTCAGGATACCGGCAGTAACGGTAGGATGGAATCTAAGGCCACCCTTATATGGGCCGAGTGCGCTGTTGAATTCGAAGCGAAATCCACGGTTGATCTGAACGTTGCCCTTATCGTCCTGCCAGGGTACCCGGAACATAATCTGCCTTTCCGGTTCGACAATCCTCTCAAGGATTTTGGCATCGACATACTCAGGATGTTTTTCCAGCACTGGTCCTAAAGAGTCGAGAACCTCTTTTACAGCCTGGTGGAATTCCACCTCGCCCGGATTACGTTTTAGAACCTGCTCGTAAACGGTGTTAGTAACAGTGTTTGCAGTCATTTGAGAAATCTCCACTAAAAATTAAAATTTATGTTTCCTGCGACTACTACAATAAGTTAAACTAATAATAAAACCAGATAATTATATTGCCAACGGCAAGGATAAACAGGTATAGTAGCATATTCGAAGTTTGTAGCGAAACACATTAATAGTAATACAAGCTATTAGGGCAGCTTATAATGCATATTGAGACGCTAAAGGTATTCTGTGATTTGGCAGATTTACGAAGCTTTTCAAGAACCGCTGAAAAACATCTTCTAAGTCAATCTGCAGTCTCACAGCAGCTTGCACAGCTTGAGCTTGCACACAAGTGCCAGTTGATAGACCGTAAGAAAAGACCTATTGAGCTTACAAAGGCAGGCCAGCTGTTTTACCGGGCCTCCAAAGATATGCTTGACAGATATGAACAGCTAAAGAATGAATTGAGCACCTTGCAAAAATCCTCTGTGAGCAGAATAAACGTGGCTGCGATTTTCAGTATCGGGATGCATACACTGCCTGACTACGTTAAGAAATTTATGGTCAGCTATCCAAACGTTAATGTCCATATTGAATACTTTAGTGCCAGCCGGATTTATGAGCTGGTTTTATCGGGCGATGTCGATATCGGCCTTGTTGCTGTTCCTAAAAGAGACAAAAGACTCGATGTGTATGACTTTGAGGATGAGCCGCTGGTGTTGGTCTGCAGTCCGAAACATCCATTGTCATACGAATCGCAGGTCGATATTCACAAACTGCAGTTTGAAAGATTCATCGCCTTTGAAAAAGGTGTTCCTACGCGGGCGTGGATAGACAATATTTTAGAGCGTTATAATATTGTTGTCCGGCCGGTGATGGAATTCGATAACATCGAAACGGTCAAAC
>JBDRTM010000510.1:0-20038 GCA_043824065.1 Planctomycetota bacterium
GATATTTATTCAAGACTGCTGAAGGACAGGATAGTTTTTCTCGGCGGGCCGATTGAGGATACATCCGCCAATCTAATCATTGCCCAGATGCTGTTTTTGAGCAATGAAGACAACAAGAACGACGTCCATTTTTACATCAATTCGCCCGGCGGCTCAATCACAGCAGGATTTGCAATCTATGACACGATGCAGTTTCTGCGTTGCGACGTTGCGACGTATTGTATCGGGCAGGCAGCAAGTATGGCAGCGTTGTTATTGGCCGGCGGTAAGGCTGACAAGCGCTTCCTGCTGGCAAACAACAGGATTCTTCTGCATCAGCCCTTAATCACAGGACAATTGATTGGACCGGCTACCGACCTGGATATCGAAGCCCAGGAAATATTGAGGCTGCGGGCCCGGCTTTATGATATATTGGCCAAACATACAGGCCAAACGGTCGAGAAAGTTGAAAAGGATTGCGACAGAGACCTCTGGATGGATGCAGCCGAAGCAATCGAATACGGATTGGCTGACAGAATATTGCAAAAAGCTCCCGAAATAGTCAAGAACCAGGAGAAAGAGGAGCAGTAATAATGGATACGGATATCGAATTATCAGAAGTCAGATGTCAGAAGTCAGAAATCAGAAGTCAGATGTCAGATGTCAGATTTTTCTGTTTTCTGTCTTCCGTCTTCTGTCTGTGCGTTGTCGCCGGCTGTGAAAACGCAAACAGCATAAGAACACCGTTAGTCGAGCAAATCGGAAACTTGACGGAGCAAAAAAAGCAGTTAGAGAACCAACTCGAACAGACCAAGGCCGAAAACAAACAATTAACAAAACAAATGCACATTCTCTCCGGCTTACCCGAGGAAGTCAAGGGTGACAATCTCTATCGCCTTGAAAAAATCAAGATTGGCAAATATACCGGATTCTTCGATAAAGACGATGACGGCACAAAGGAAAAGCTGATTGTCTATATACAGCCCATCGATGAAGAGGGTGATATAATAAAGGCCACAGGTGCCGTGGACGTCCAGCTTTGGGACCTGGATTCGTCAGAGGCGGACCAGGCCCTGCTCGGCCAGTGGCACGTAGAACCAGGCGAGCTGAAAAAACTCTGGTTTGCCACGCTGGTAACCATCAATTACAGATTGACATTCGGTATAGCCGACAAGGTCAAAAGTTTCGACGAGCCATTGACAGTGAAGGTAACCTTCACCGATTACCTCTCCGGCAAAGTATTCAAAGAACAAAAGGTAATAAAGCCACAAAGCCCGTGATTCGTCCCCCGTTACTTGTATTTCGTGCTGCGTAAAGAAATGAGATTTTTCACTACGCTGTGAGGAGCCTGCACTGAGTCAAGCTAAGTGTTCTGAATGACAATCACCGAAATTTCGTTTCCCCTTGCAAAGTCATCTCCAGGTTGTAACATATCGCTATGCAGAAACTACTCGACAAGATAATATGCGGCGACTGTATTGAGGTTTTGGGCAAGGTCGATGAGCCATTCGCTGACCTTATCTTCGCCGACCCGCCGTTTAACATCGGCTACAAATACGATAAATACTACGATAAGGTAAAAAAGAAAAACTACATCGCCTGGACGAAAGAGTGGATGAGCGTCTGCAAAAAGGTGTTAAAGCCACACGGCTCGTTCTATATAGCCATAGGTGATGATTACGCCGCCAACGTAAAAATCATAGGCGACGAATTAGGGCTTTTTATGCGGAACTGGATAATATGGCATTATACCTTCGGCCAGCAAACGAAAAAAAAATTCGCACGGGCCCACACCCATATTTTTTATTTCGTTAATGACAATAAAAATTTCACCTTTAATGACCACGCCATTCGGGTCCTCTCAGACCGACAGTTAATTTATAACGACAAACGGGCCAATCCGACAGGCAAAATGCCTAACGATGTCTGGGACGAATTCCCTCGTGTGTGCGGCACATTCAAAGAACGTCAAGGTTGGCACCCTTGCCAGATGCCTGAAAGCCTACTGTCCAGAATAATCGCCGTCAGCTCAAATCCCGGTGATTGCGTGCTCGACCCTTTTAACGGCTCGGGAACCACCGCAGCAGCAGCAGTCCAATTAGATAGAAATTACGTCGGCGTGGAAATATCTGAAAAATATGTTGAAAATGCAAATGAACGTTTGGCCCAGTTGAAAAAACAACAGCAGAGCAACCTGTTTCTCAACACCACCGAGCTGAACGAACTAAAACGGCTTTCGGCTGATATAAAAACACCGATAAAGGAAATTACCGCTGACGGTAATCTTTTGAAGCATTTTGCAAATCAATTTGCCGTGCGGATGAACAACAAAAAGCGCTACCGTCCAGAAGAAATAGCAACGGCTTTAGAAACTATCTCGCAACTGTCACCCTGAGCAAAGCGAAGAGTCTGGCTGGCAGAAATAAGAGATTCTTCGCTTCGCTCAGAATGACAAATTGAGTTTTGAGATAATTTCTTAGAGGATTCGAACGGTTGAAAAATGTACGGATGATCCCGCACCAATTGCCGCGCCCTCAAGGCCGGCAGCTTTTGGGCTTTGGCCCCGGCGCCCGAGGTTCAATTGGTGCGGGATTGCTCTGTGCCCTGCCGTTTGTTGCCAGTGCGGTGATGCTCACGGTAATTCAGGCACCGATAAGCTTCTCGCTGTTAGCGTGGGTCTCGCTGGTGCCTTTTATTTTAGCCTGTTCGCCGGACGCTAAGCCCCGTCGTTTAGTTCTTGTTAGTTACGTCATTTCAGTTTTTTACTGGCTGGGTAATCTATACTGGATAGTTCCGGTAACTATTGCCGGCTGGATTGCTTTTTGCCTGTACACGGCTGCGCTTTGGCCGATACTGGCGCTTTGTCTGCGCTACTGTAGAATAAAGAAAATCCCGCTGTTTCTTGCCTCGGCGGTATTGGTTGTCGGCATCGAACGGATGCAGGGCCTTTTTTTAGGTGGTTTTTTCTGGCGGTTTCTGGCACACAGCCAGTATCAGAATATACCGCTTATCCAGATAGCCGACATATTCGGGACCGCTGGAGTATCATTTCTGATAGCGATGGTCAACGGGCTATTGGCCGAACTGATAATTGCCGTCATTTCCCGTCACCCCTTCGACAAGCTCAGTGCAGGCTCTGAGCGCAAAGAGCCTTTAGCCCTGAGCGAAGTCGAAGGGGAAGGGTCTCCTATCTTGGTCAACATAATGAGATTCTTCGCTTCGCTCAGAATGACAATTTTTTTGAAAACAGCCCTGGTCTGTGCCGCTGTGGTGTCCACCATTATCTACGGACGATGGAGAATAAGCCAGGAAGACCAATGTATTCAGCCCGGCCCTTATGTTGCATCCTTACAATCGAACGTCCCTCAGTCAGTTAAGAGGTCATTTAAGTCCAGTGAGGAATTGTTCAACGGATTGATGGAGCACAGTAAAGCGAGCGCACAAGCCGGTGCCGAGCTAATCGTTTGGCCCGAAACGATGGTGCAGGCAACGTTAAACCCTGAAGTGTTACGGCTTTTAGAAACTTCGCATTCCTGGAATATTTTTGATAAGGCCCTTCGCGAACATTCGAGAGATACTGCTTTTGTGCTGGTGGGCGCATACGGGGGAATGCCGGTAATCCGGGAAAATTTAGAAATCCATTTAGCCAAGAGATATAATTCAGCTTTTTTGTACAACATAGATGGCACAAAGTCTCCCGAGAGCTACAATAAAATACACCTGGTTCCCTTTGGGGAATTTCTGCCGTTCAGGAAAAGCTGCCGTTGGCTTTACAATTTTTTGATGAAGCTTACACCCTACAATTACGATTATTCGCTCGACGCAGGCAGCGAATACACGGTTTTTGAAATGGCAGGCCAGGGCCCAGATCCTTCGGCTCCGCCTCAGAGCCTGCCCCGAGCCTGCCGAGGGGATGACGAAAAAGAAACGTCAGTTTATAAATTCGGCGTAATGATTTGCTACGAGGATACCGTCCCTGCTATTGCTCGAAGATTTGCCCTGGACAAGCAGGGAACAAAGAGGCTGGACTGGCTCGTGAATATAAGTAACGACGGCTGGTTCGTTCGTTTCAAGAATGAACAAGTCCTGCCAAGCGCGGAACTTGCTCAGCACGCAGTTGTTTGTGCCTTCAGGGCGGTTGAAAATAGGCTTGCCATCCTGCGAAGCGTTAATACCGGAATAAGCTGCTTAATTGACAGTTCCGGAGGCATAAGATACGGATTTTTAGCCGGTAATTTACCTCCTAACGCTATGGCAAGAACAGGTATGCCGGGATGGTTTCTCGACAGAATAATGATAGATAAAAGAACAACTTTTTTCAGCAAATTCGGCGAATGGTTAGGTTTTTGCTGTGAAGCTTGTCTTATTTTGCTCATAATAGTAATGCTTTCGGCAAGATTCTTCAGAACCAGAAAAAACAAAACTCTTTCAGCAGGGAAGCTAAATGGAACATAAGCTCAAAAAAGATAAAACACAAAAGAACGTAGTTAAAGTTAAAGAACCTCGTTTGCCGGTCTGGAAGCTGGTATCGAAGCTGGAAGCTCGTAAAAAAACGAGCTGCGAGTTTCCCGAACGAGCATCGATACGAGTATCGACAACGTTAAACGAAAAATTCCGCTTTGGTGAGGTTCTGCTTTTTGTTTACTTAGCAGTATTTACTTTCGGATGCGATGAATCATCGCAAACAACATCTCGTAATTTCAATGCTACGAACATAGGTGCACCCTGGTCAAAAGCTCTGGGAATCATCCAGGAGGGTTTGGCCGACAATGACCCATTAGTCAGGGTTCGTGCCCTGGAAGTGGTAGCAGCCACCGGGCAAATCAGGCTTATGCCCCAGGTACATCAATTACTACATGATAAGTATATGCCGGTCAGATTTGCCGCCGCTTTGGCTGTTGGCGATTTGGAATATTCCCCCTCGAAAAGGTCGGTAAGTCAATTACTACAAGATAGTGATGCAAATGTTACAACCGCCGCTGCTTATGCGATGACTAAGCTTGGCTCTGCTCAGTATCTCGAAGCTCTTCGAAATGCAATATCCAGCAGCGACCAAACAGTCAGGGCCAACGCTGCTTTGCTATTAGGCAAGAGCGGCGATAAAGGCTCGTTAGAGCTCTTGTGGCGCGCCATGCAAAGCAAGGATTCAGATGACAGGGTCGTATATCAGTCGGCAGAAGCTATAGCAATGCTCAAAGATGAGAAGATATATCCGAAGCTTTGGACGATGCTTATAAGTGCTTACGCGGACGTGCGACAGATGGGCGTTGGGGCAATGGGCAAGCTCGGCACGTCGGAGGCCAAAAATACCCTGATTAGAATGCTGGATGATGATATCTTGGAGATTCGGCTGGCTGCAGCCGAACAGCTCGGTGTATTCAAAGATCCCATCGGCGAAGCCAAAGTCCTCGAAGTTTTCGAAAAAAACCTTACCAGCGGTCTGGATACCGAGGCCAGAGAACGTACCAATATACTGACAGCGCTGGCGATAGGGCAAATTTGCACACCTACTTTGACAAAATTTCTGCCTCCGCTGCTGCAAAATGAGTCAAAATTTGTCCGTATCGCTGCTGCAAAAGCCGTTTTGCAATGTACAAAATGATAATTGCGCCCTGAAAATCCTATGTTATCGGATTAAGCACCTTCCATTTTTCATCGTCCATTTTAATTTGGGCTATTTGCCAAAAATAACTTGACCTTTCCGAGCTTTAAGCGTAAAATTGTATTATATACATATAATATCAGGGCTGGAGGCCGTATTTTGCCAGTCTATACTAAATTGAGCTCAGGCTCGCAACTAATTGGTGCCGGGCAAAATAGAGGCTCTGCAAACCCTTTTATCGCGTTTAGGATGCCCTCTCGTGGGGTAATGGGTGTATTGAAAAGAAAACACAAAGTTAACGAAAGGAGCCTGTTTTGAGTACGCTTACAAAGATTTTAATAGTTCTGCTGACCATATCCTCGATTTTTCTCTGCGGTATTGTCGTGACTTATGTCGCCAATGCTGAAAACTACAAAAAAATTTATCTTGACCAAAAGAGGCTAAAAGATGCTGCAGAGCAGGTTAAGGAACAAGCCGTAAAAGATAAAAATAAAACAATTGAGGATGCCGCCGAGCGGGAACGAAAGTTAAACAGTGATATTGCCGACCTTGAAAGCCAGGTCGAAGTATTAGCATCCAAACTCAAGGAGGCTGATATACAAAAAGCGGCTTTGATTGAAGAAGCGGGTAAATGGCAGGCCATAACCAGAGACTTTTACGACACCAATGACAAGCAAAGGCAGTTATTAGAAGATACGCTCGCCAAGCTAAAGACAATTGAAGCTGAGCAAATCAAGTCAGACAAAGAGATAAAAGAAACCACAGCCGCTCTTATCGAGAAAATGGCAATAGTTGACGACCTGGAAAAACAATCAAAACAACTGCTCGAAGAAAAAACTGACTTGCAAAACAGGTTAAACCAGCTCCTGCAACAATCCGGCAAAGCTGTTGCCGCTCCCGAACCGGTTACACCGACAAAAGAGAAAGCTCAGGTAGCCCCCCCAACAGTAGATATCAGCTTGAATGGATTGATAACCGCGGTGGACTTGGAAAATTCTTTAGCTGAGATATCCATCGGCGCAGCAAACGGTGTCAAACAGAATATGACATTCCACGTAACTCGCGCCGATAAGTTTATTTGTGACATTGTGATTTTAGACGTTGAGCCTGAAAAGGCAATCGGCACCCTGGAGCTTATGGACGTTACAAAGGAACAGCCGAAAGCCGGCGATAACGCCAGTACAAATTTATAATATGAGCTCATTGTTCATAGACCATAAACTATGAACTACGAACTATGAACACACTATGTGAGGTTGATATATGAGTCCTAATGGGCAGGCTCGCGGCAAAAAGGTGACAGTACCGGATAACCTCTATACGATTATTCTTGCTTTGGCGTTTTGTGCAGTTCTGGCTACTGCAGTGTTTGTCGCTATAAAGTGCTTGCAGTACTGCGATTCTTTTATGGAAATCTTTAAAGTACCATAGTAAATTTCACTATTGACAATACCGCTCTTTAGTATATAAAGATAGCCGGTTAGAAATTTAGAGTTTTGCAAAAGCCTTTTGTGGAATTTAAGAAAGGAGTCGAAAGTGGTACTGGACACAATCTTAGGTTGGTTCAGTATGGATATGGGTATCGACCTTGGTACCTGCACTACCCTGGTTTGTGTCCGGGATAAAGGTATTGTCCTCAATGAGCCCTCCGTAGTTGCCGTCCGCAAAGGAACCAACATTGTCCTGAATAACGGCGAAGCTGTCGGCCTGGTTGCCCGTGAAATGTTAGGCAAAACGCCGGGCTCGATTAGCGCGATAAGACCTCTCAAGGACGGCGTAATCAGTGACTTCGAAATCACCGAGGCCATGCTGAGCTATTTTATCAGGAAGGTGCACGGCAGAGGCGGTCTTATCAGGCCTCGAGTCGTAATCGCTGTGCCGAGCGGAATAACTGCTGTTGAAAGACGGGCCGTTATAGATAGTGCGGAACGGGCAGGTGCACGCAAAGTCTATCTCGTCGATGAGCCAATGGCGGCAGGAATCGGAGCTGGACTGCCGATTACGGAGCCTACCGCCTCGATGATTGTCGATATCGGCGGAGGAACGACCGAAGTGGCTATAATGAGTCTGGCCGATATCGCCACCTCAGAGTCAATTCGTATAGGCGGCGACGATATGGACGAAGCGGTAATCAACCATCTTAAGAAAACTTACAACCTGCTCATAGGCGAACCAAGGGCTGAAAAAGTCAAGATACAAATCGGCTCCGCCGCTCCGCTGGAAGAGGAATTGACGATGGAAGTGGCCGGCAGAGACACCATCTCCGGTCTGCCCAGAAAAATCGTTATTACAAGTGAGGAAATCAGAGAGTCACTCCGCGACCCCATCGCTACCATTATAGATACGGTTACCGTAACGCTGGAAAAGGCCGAGCCGGAATTGGCCGCCGACCTCATCGACAACGGCGTACACATTTGCGGCGGCGGCTCACTGCTGCGTGGAATGGATACGGTCCTGGCAAATGCAACCGGCCTGAAGGTCGAAATAGTGGATGACCCGCTAAGCTGCGTAGCTCGCGGTACCAGTGTCTATCTTGAAAATCTGGAGTTGTGGAAGGATACGATGGACCACAACGAATACGGATGGGAATGATTCGTAGTGCGTCGTGTGTGATGCGTCGTGCGTAATACGCAATACGAAATACGAAATACGCAATACGCAATACGATAATGGCAAGGAAGCAAATTAGAGTCTCCAGACGAATGTTGTTTACCTGGTTCACGTTAGCCGGGTTCATATTCCTTTTCTCCCCGAAAAATCTGACGAATAAATTCCAGTTTGCTTTTCACCGCATTTTCAACTGGCCCTTAAGTATTGGCAGAAACATTTCACTTTCGGCCGGTACACGCCAGCAACTTGGAGATGTGGTCAGTCGGGATGAATACGAAAGGCTACTAAACCATCTTGCCAACGTTACGCAGCAGCGTAATGATGCGCAGCAAAATGTACAAAAGCTATCAAAAATGCGCAACATACCCGGCTGGGAACGAATGGGCTTTGTGCCGGCTGATGTGATTACTGTCTCTATCAACGAGCTGCGCAGCGAGCTTATCCTCAACCGCGGCAAGGATGACGGCCTGGCTAAGGGCCAATTCGTTCTGGCCGACAACAGTGTCATCGGAACTATATCCGATGTGGATGCCCGCACCGCCAAGGTCAGGCTGTTTACCGACCCAAAATCCAGCACAGCCGTAAGAATTGGCAGTTCAGATTGGCTCATGCAAGGCAATGGCAACAACTTAGCCAAGGTAGAAATGATAAAGCAAAAAGTCAAAATCGGCACTGAGATTATGGCCAGTAAAAGACCTGGCTTCCTGGATACACCTGTGATTATAGGAAAAGTGTATCGATGCGAACACAATGCCCAACCTTTGGTTTGGGATATAATGGTCGAACCGGCTTGTAACATACAAAAGGCAGAGAACGTAGCCGTAATCGTGATGAATCCGCCAGAGGCGCGCTAAAGTGAGCTAAAGTGCCTAAAGTGAGCTAAAGTTGCCCAGTTGTAGAAGCTTGTTTGTCGGTGTCGAAACTGGTATCGGACTGGAAGCTCGACGTTGGATGCTCGAGGAAAAGCGACCCAGCAACGCTGGGTTCCAATTGAAACCCGCCGTTGGCGGGTCAAGCTTCTATGACAAGCATCGATACGAGCATCGACAACCTTAAACGAAAACCGCACTTTAGGCACTCTAAACTTTAGGCGCCTTAGTTGAATTGTTATTAAGTTGCGGTGTAGCGTTCTTCTGCGATAGATTTTAAGATGTAAACGGCCGAGGATATATAAATGCGATGGTTCCGGTTTGCAGTTTTAATTCTTCTTGCCACTGTGCTGCAGGCCAGCTTTTTTGCAGATTTGAACATCAAGCCTGATTTACTGTTAATACTTTTGGTATTCTTTGCTGTTTACTGCAATACCTCGGAGGCCATCATAACTTCCTTCACAATAGGTTTCGCTGCGGACCTTATTGGTCGCACGATGGGGCCGCAAATGATCAGCTTTGGTCTTTTCGGCACGGCCCTGGCCTACCTGCACGGGGTTATTGCTATCAGAAAAATGACTTATCAATTCCTTGCGATATTCATCACAGCCCTTTTGGCCGGCTCGCTGGTCTATTTCTTAAACTTTCTAAAGGGTGAGCCGACACCACCAAAAATATACGCCGCTCTTTTCGGGATAGCTCTGTACTCGGCCCTGGTGGGACCGTTTTTATTTTTGCCGTCAGCCTGGTGGATGCGTATAAAGATACATCGCTTCAGCCGACGTTAAACCCGCACCCCGAAAATGCCGAATTACGAATCGCAGCACGTATCACTAAAGACAGAATATAATGTACGATAAGCGAATCAAAATTTTTGTAATCATAAGTGCCTTGCTTTTACTGGTCTGTTTGCTCCGCCTGATACAAATGCAGCTTCTTCCAACATCTTCGGTCCAAAGTGATATCGAGGAGCTAAAACGCCAAAGAGGTCAATCCCAGGAGCTTAAAACAGTCCGAGGCAAAATACTCGACAGAACAGGTAAAAAAATATTAGCCACTGATGAACCACAGTTCCAGTTGTGTATAAATTACAAGCTCACGTGTTTTATGGATGACCGCATCCGGGAAGGCAGCTTATCAAGCGCCGCCGAAAAAGAAGATGTAGATGCTGTAGCCAAAGTACAAAAAGAGCTGGATCTCGTCCTAACAGATTTGAACCAGATAATCAACAAGTGTGCTCAATTCAAAGGAGTCGAACCTTTAGAGATAAAAAACGAAATACAGAAAATAAACGATCTCATCTGGAATCAGCGCACGTTTCAGGCCTGGCGACGGAAATTCCCCAATTCTGAGGTTTTTCAAAACTACAACATAATCAGCATTCCAATTTCTGAAGTAATAGCTGATTTTGAGAAAAAGGAACCAGACCGGCAAAAGCGATTCCGACTTGTGAGTAAAGTTGATATCGCCGAGATGCACAAGCCCTGGCCGCTGCTTGATTTAAAAACCGATGATGATATCTTTGCCGCTCAGCTGGAGTTTTTAAAAGTCGATGATATTCAGATTCTGCCAAAAGCACGAAGGACATACCCGTATGGGACGGCGGCCGCCCAAACCATAGGCTGGGTCGGGTTAGTAACACACAGCGAAGATGATAGTGGGCTCTTCGCAGACGACAAACTATCAAGCTATTTGAGCGGAGAGATTTGCGGCCGAGAGGATGGAGTTGAGTATGTTTGCGAAACCATCCTTCGCGGCAGACGAGGGGAGCTCATTTACGATATAGACAGCCAGCTTATAAGCCAAACCAGAAGCCGGTTCGGCAAAGACGTTTCGCTGACGCTGGATATCGAGCTTCAGCAAAGAATAGAAAACTATCTGACCACATACAACCACGACCCGAATTGCGGACCCGGAATGTCGGCGGTTGTCATCGAGGTTTGTACAGGTGACATTCTCGCATTGGTTTCGATACCGGTGTTTGATTTGAACCGTGCCAGGTATGACTACGGCGACCTCGCTAACGACCCCGATAAGCCTTTAATAAATCGAGCAATAAATAAGCGGTATCCACCCGGCTCAGTTATAAAGCCGTTGATTCTTATCGCCGGTCTCGAGTCCGGAGAAATCACCCCGGAGGATATAATAAGCTGCCCAGCTAAAAAATTTCCAAAAAGCTGGCCAAGCTGCTGGCTATACAATAGATACAGAGCAGGCCATGACGGCAGGTGGGAAAATAACGCTCGAAACGCTATCAGGGGCAGTTGTAATATTTATTTTTCACACCTTGCAGACAGAATCGACCCTCTGGTCCTCCAGCAATGGCTCTTTAAATTCGGCTACGGCCGAAACATACTATTTCCGCCGGCTTCCATTGCCCAAACCGAGCTCAGCAGAAACCTGCGGCAATTATCAGGCGTAATCTCAAACACCATCCCAAAGGGCTCAATCTCAAGTTTTGAGCAAGTGCCGCCGCTTCGCGAAAGTGAAAGAAGATGGTTTGGAATTGGCCAGGGCAATCTGCGAGTTACACCTCTGCAGGTAGCAAATGCAATGGCCGCTATCGCCCGAGGCGGTGCGTATAGACCACCCCGCCTGTTTATAGATGAGCCAAATAATCCCGGATTTGACACCATCGACCTTGGTATTTCATTACAGACTTTAGCAGTAATCTACGATGGTATGAGTGCTGTTGTTAATGAGACCGGCGGAACAGCTTACTCTACATTCGCACCGATTCTTACAAGTCTTGCCGAGCAGGACATAAAGGTTTACGGCAAAACCGGTTCAACGCAAGCCCCGGAGAACGCCTGGTTCGGAGGCTTTGCAACTGACGGGGCAAACCGGAGTATCGCAATCGCCGTCGTCGTCGAAGGCGGCCAGCACGGCTCAAGCGACGCCGCTCCTTTGGCCCGTGACATCATCCAGTTCTGCATCGATGCCGGATATGTGGGAGCAAAAATCCAAAATTGATTTCAGAGCTATCAGAAGTGCGCCCGGGCAAATCGGTTTTCGAGGTAGTTGAGGGTTTTTTCGATTATTTTCCCGGCCACCGGAGAGGCCACAACTCCGCCGGTATAGCCTTTGCCGAGCTCCTTGTTCGGCTTGCGGATTGAAACCAAAACCACTATGGCCGGGTCATCCGCCGGCGCACCGGCTATAAAGGAAGCCACATAATCACTGTCCGAATAACCTCGTTCATCGCTTTTTGCAATGTTGGCTGTTCCGGTTTTTCCAAACACCTGCCATCTTTCCAGCTTGGCACTTTTACCAGTTCCCTCATTAACCACACCGACCATAGCCTCGCTGACAACCCATTCGGCAACTTCCGGCTTGACCACATAACCCACCGGCGGCAGAGGCCGCTTCAGCTCGGTAATCTCTCCATCGTTGTCAACAATCGCTTTGACCAGGAATGGGCGAACCAAACGACCACGATTGGCAAGTATGCAGAAAGCCCGAACTAATTGAATCGCAGTTACAGTAATTTCCTGACCAAAAGGTATCCGGGTTACGCTGTATCCCGTCCACTTGTGCGTGCCTCGCAACAGCCCATCGGCCTCGCCGGGGACATCAATCCCTGCTTTTTTGCCGAAACCGAAAAGTCTCAGCCCTTTATAAAGTTTGTCTTTGCCGAGCCTCTGTCCGATTTTTGCCATTCCGATATTGCTGGACTCAACCAGAATCTCTCGCAAAGTCAAATCGCCGAAGCCTCTTCTAAATTCACCGATTCGTCCAAAACCTCTGCCGGAATAGTTTCCGTTTTCGCAGAATATCTTTTCAACCTTGTTCACAGCGCCCGCATCAAGGGCAATCGCGGCCACGAGCGGTTTTATAATACTGCCCGGCTCGAACTCATCGGTTAAAATCCGGTTACGGCGATTATCCGGGTCGGTCGAGCGGGCCTCAGCCGGGTCGAAATCAGGCAGTGAAACCATGGCCAAAATTGCTCCGGTCTTTGGCTCAACCACAATCGCCACAGCCGACTCGGCCTCATAGTTTTCGTATTGCTTTATAAGCTCGTCTCGGGTAAATTGCTGGATAGTAGCATCAATGGTCAAAATAATCCCGACACCATTGGTTAAAACGGCATTCTCTACGTCGTTATTATCCGCCGGACTATGCTCAACGGGCGCCGGGCGAATGGGCCGGCGACGCACGTCTGCAAAGAATATATCCTGTGCCGCCGAACCGCTGAGCTGTTTGTCGTATTGGTACTCAATGCCGTCTAACCCCCGATTATCAAGACTCGTAAAACCAACAGCGTGCACGGCTAATCGACCCATCGGATAATGTCTTCGCCAATCAGATTCGACGCCGACGGCACTGGAAATTCTGCGGGCGGCATCACATTCACCCGGCTTGGCATCCGCCTTGATTTTTACATATCCCGGGTTTTTGCTTTCGTTGATAAGTTTACAGATTTCGTGCGCACCCATACCCAATATCGGCTGGAGCTCGCTCGATAAGCTTTTGGCATCTTTGACCCTTCGAGGCTCAACTTTAATGACCTGAACTTTATTGCTCGCAGCGAGCACTCTGCCGCGGCAATCAAGAATCACGCCGCGCTGAGGCTTGTAGGGCACCCACCCCTGCTGCTGTTCGAGACACTTGCCAATATAATGGTCGTTCCTGAGAAACTGCAGATAAAAGCACCGCCCTGCCAGCGCCAGAAATGCGCCGATGAGAAGCAAAGAGAAAATGATGGTAATTCGAACGCTTTTCAACTTTTATTCGTTGGTATTTAATTCGTCAAATCGCCGCGAAAGCGCAGCGGGATTTATTAAACCTTCCAACAGCAATTGCTTAGTGCCAAGCTCCTGTTTTAATCGGCTTTGTTCGCCCCTGCAGGTGCAAAGCTCGTAGAAAATGCGATTGTTGGCATTCCGCAGATAAACAGCAAAAATCAAAACAGCCGTGAAACAAAAAACAACAAAAACAAAGTATAATCGGGACCTCATATAACGCCTAAAATATAAATTCGAATATCGAATATCGAAATCCGAAACTATATCAAAGTGACTAAAGTTTAGAGTGCCTAAAGTGACACGTAAGTGTCATCCCTTCGGCAAGCTCAGGGCAAGCTCTGAGGCGAAGCCGAAGGATCTTATCTCTGGAGCGATAAAGAGATTCTTCGCTCCACTGCGTTCCGCTCAGAATGACAGCTTTGCTGTCACTGTAGGCACTTAAGCTCAGTTTAGTCAGTTTATTTCCCTGCCATCCTATCTTCCCCGCCGCCCCGACTCGCGTCGGGAGACGCGGGGGCTGGCAACCTCGGAGCTGTATTTGGGATTTGGTCCCGCCAACGGCGGGTTTTGATCGGAACCCAGCGTTGCTGGGCATCAACATAACTTGGCCGAATATTCCTATGTCCTACGCCAATCCGAACAGCCGGCTTAAATACCGGCATTTTTATATTGCCGCTCTCCGCAGGATGCCTTACGGCAGTGTTCTCGAAGAAATACATTCCGTTGTACGGCTTGTCGGGACAGGAAGCACCCCTGCTTGTGGCTGGCAGGGGCACCATCACTATCATAATCCATAGGCAGCGGCCATGCCCAAAGCCCTACTCCCAAATCCACAATTAAGCCGGGATTGTTATACTTCACCCGTTCAATGGACTTGGCCATCCCTAACGGGAGAGCAGCACCGGACGCAGCCGACACCTGTACCCGCGTTTTCTGTGCGGGCAGCACAGGTGCGGGCATGGCACTCATCAGAAAGATTATAAACAGAGAAACCGGATACATAATTCGTTTAAGGTTGTCGATGCTCGTATCGACACTCAGGATTTAATAAAGGCGGATAGCGTAGAGCGTACAGCGGATAGAAAAAAGAAACTATACGCTAAACGCTATACGCTGAACGCTGCTCTATCCGGCTTCCAGTCTCCAGCTTCGATACCGGCTTCGAGACCGTTAAACGAGTTTCTTTAACTTTAACTTCATATTGTATCGTTTAGGTATTCTTCAAGATTCGTATAACCGTCCCCGTCAGCATCGCCATTTCTATCAGCGGGATCATTGGAATCGAATCCATATCGTTTTTCCCAGTCATCCGGCATACCATCCCGGTCGGAATCTTGAGGCGGTTCGGCGGATTTCAGCTCAGGCCAGCCCCCGACCTCTTCTTCATCATTTATGATTCTTCCCGTTCTGTTTTGTACGTCGTTCACGATGCGGATGTCCACTGAGTCACGATTTGGGAGCGTCGCACCGGCCTCTGCCAGGACCCACTCATAAGCCGTTATTGCATCCTCTGTCGGAACCGGTGGAGCCGGTATCGGGCTTGATTGTTTATAAGCTTCTAAATCTTCTCGTGAAAAATTACTGAAGGTTACCAGAGACCACGGATCGTCGGGATAATGGACTTGGCCATCCCTGTCGGGACTGCCATTCATGCAATTGTCGCTAAAATATGCTTTGGCGGATTTAGTACTTTCTGAAAAAGCAAGGCTTCCTTTTGAATTGATGCCCTTTTTGTAATAGTTGCCGATAAAGTTCATTTTGGTAATGCTGTTCGTATTGTTCGAACCGTCGGCGTTATAGCCTGCGGCACGACCTGCCCAGTTGTAAATCACATTGTTTCGGAAATCGAGGGTGAAACCATTCGGGTCTTTACTGCGGTCATTGTAATTGCCGGGACGCGGGAGTCGAGCATAGTGATGAGCGTAAAGATTATGGTGAAAGGTGTATCCGTTACCCCATCCTCCGCGGATTAACGAGCCATAGCCGTGAGGACCCTTGTGGTGAGTTGAATCATGCAGGCTTTCGGAAATAATACACCATTGGACGGTAACATTGCCCAGTTGACCGCCTGTTGAGGCCAAAAGAGTTTCATCCACGGACCAGCTTGTTGAGCAGTGGTCCACGATAATGTTTCGACCGGATGATATAGATAGAGCATCGCTCTCGGCCTTTGTATTATCTCCGGGCCGGCACCGAACATAGCGGACAATTACATGGTCAGCTGAGATAGCGAAGGAATGGTCTTTCAAACAGATACCATCACCAGGAGCGGTTTGGCCTGCTATGGTAATATATGGCTTGGTAATAGCCAATTTTGATTTCAAAGCTATAGTGCCGGATACACGAAAAATTACTGTTCTTGGGCCATCAGCTTCCACCGCAGTTCGTAAACTACCCGGCCCGCTGTCATTGAGATTTGTTACAAAAAGAACCTTGCCGCCCCGACCCCCAGCCGACTCGGCGCCAAACCCCTCAGCTCCCGGAAAAGCGGGTATTGAAACCGCTGTTCGTGGGATGGAAAAGGTCATGAAAACAGCGAGAAGAGCAGTTCGTGCACTGTGCATAAACATAATATGTGTCCTCAGTTAATCTAATATTGCCGTTTCGGAGAAAGTAAACAAATTACTACAACTCCAACCATTGCTATGATTCGATATACGTTCCTGCTGTTCCGGATGCGAAAACAGATTATTAAGGTACTCTCACTCTTCAATATTTCTATCACTGATTGCACTAATTACTTACATTCAGTCCGATTTGTATTTTTCCTTTGGATTGATTGATGATTCGTTCGGAGCCCGTGAATATATTTTCAGAGATTATAGCCCGGCTAATTTCTTTGCCGAGTAGAATCTGCGGTCGGTCCTGTCGGAATTCACATCCCCGGATTAGAACAGTGCCGCTCTGGGCCTGGATTGCCGGGCGATTGGCCTCTTTGCCGCCCCATTGGACAAACGTACAATCTCCGAAACCAACGGTCCCGGTCCCTCCAATTTTCGCTATCTGATTACACGGACCCCAGAATGCACAGTTTACAAAACGAACACTTCCCCTATTGCTGTTTGTGATTTCAATCATCGTGGGGTCCGGCCCATGAAAAGACACAAACTCACCATTCGTTATCAGCAGCCCGTATGGGGCGCATTGTTCCACGACAAGGGCCGTATAACAATCATCGGCTCCGATGCCAAGGAAGTTGCCATTGCATACGCCCGTTTTGCTTCTTATGAACTTATAGCCGATTTTGTAACCGAAACAAAAGGTATTAAAGACATACTGCCAGTCGGACTTGCCGAAGATGAACGCCTCGCCGTTTTCCATCTGCCATTGAAACAGCTTGGGTTTCATACTCCACCATGGATTGAAGTGAACATTTTCAATTCGTCCGATATCGTAGATGGCATCCACCATGATTCCTCGCCGGATAGGCTGACCCTGTACGTCACGGATGAGGTGACGCTCGTTTCGCGTGGCGTCGATGCCGTTGTATGGATTGAGCATCTCCACTGCAAGGACAGCCGGGTTTTTGCCTCGCATGGCTATTGCCCAGGGATACGGCTTGGGTATGTCATCTACATTTTGCTGAGGATAGTATATCACCACCCCCTTCAGAGTGCTGTTTGTGTTGAGGGTAATGAATGCGGGTCCCTTCTCGCTGCCGGCGCCTTCTGTCACCAGAAACGTGGTGCCGTCGTCCGTAGGTTTGGGAAGTCCCCGATCCCGGATGCCGTTATGGGCCGGCACCGATTGCCAGAGTCCCGCCAGCGTGACAGCATTGGGAACGTTCAAATGGCCCGCGAAGAAATAGTTGCCGCGAGAAGCATAAACAACACCGCCTCCGGCTTCTCCCGCCGCATTCAAGGCTTCTTGAAACGCTGCTGTATCATCCGTTTTACCATCCCCCAAAGCGCCGAAATCATGCACATCCCAACAATGCAAGCCCAAATCAGCCTGGGGCGCTCTTTTGGCATAGACTCCTGCCGTAAACAGAGACAATATACCAAGAAAGACAATACAAAATTGTCTCAAGGTCAGTGATTCATCCCGTCCCGTCTTCAACGGGCGGGATTCAAAAAGATTATTACACATTTGTTTCACCTTATCCTTTCAGTAAGAAATTGGAGAACAGTACACGCGATGTTGTTGATTGTAATTGACAATATTCTCCACGTCAAGTGCACGGATTCTACCGAAGAAAAACGTTGCGTGATCAAGCGGCGCGGGCTACGATATCATCTACTGCGTTCAGCGTTTTTTTGATGCAGCTTGCGCTGGTGGTGTAATTTTCGACGAAGTGAACCGTTAGTGTGAAGATTAAATGGCGTTTTGCGATGACAAAGTAAACGGAACCTGATAGGAGAAAAAAAAATGGATCGACGACAATTCATGGCAGCGCTAGTTACGACGGTTGCCGTCGGGACAACACGCGTAGGTGTTAGTTTTGCAGGCGGGTCAGAGAAACAGGAAAAGCCGGGGAGACGGGCCGTTCCGAAGCGCGTTTTGGGGAAAACAGGCGTCGAGGTGAGCGTTTTGATTCTGGGTGGTGTTGCGGCGATGAAAAATGCACCGACCGCAAAGTTTCACCCCGCGGAACTGGCAAACGCAGCACTCGATGCGGGGATCAGCTATTTCGACACAGCACCCGCGTACGCCAATGGCCAGTCGGAACGGAACTATGGTGAAGTGCTCACGACCCGGCGCAAGGAGGTCTTTCTTGCGACCAAGACCGGCAACCGCTCGTACGATGGTGCTATGCGGGATGTGGAGGCCAGTCTTAAGCGTTTACACACCGACCGTTTGGATCTTCTCCAAATCCACGGTGTTAAGGCCGAAGAAGATTTCAAGAAATGGGACAAGACCGATGGTGTTTTGAAGGCCTTGCACAAACTGCGGGATGAGAAGGTCACACGGTTCATCGGCGTAACAGGGCACGAAAGCGCCGAGTCGATGCGCCGTGCGATCGATCTGTTCGATTTCGACACGGTCCTCACGACATTCAATCCCACCATGAGGCGCCGTCCATACCAGGAGCTTGTGCTTGGCCTCGCTCGGAAGAAGGAGATGGGAATCCTGGCTATGAAGGTGATGGGTGGCGGCTATGGCTCGCTGGCCGTTGGCAATCCGATCAAGAATGACGACGTCTGGTACCACGACGAGGCGCCGCGCCAGGCTGAAGCAACAATGCTGATTCGCTATGCCCTTGGACTGCCCATTTCGGCGGCTGTCGTCGGCATGGGTTCGCTTGAACACCTCCAGAATAACATCTCGGCGGTCCGCGACGCGCAGCCGCTCAGCAAAAAAGAACGTGAGGTGCTGGAAAAGCACATGTCATAAAAGGCGGTTCTCGTTTCCGCCTTTTGTCTGGAATTCTGATATTAGGAGAACGGCCATGTCGGAGTTGTTGAAGTGTGAAAGTGAAAAAGCCCGCCGCAATGCCTGCCGTTATTTGGGCTGCCACATTTGTTCGGTCATTTTTTCGGCCTGGACCCATTCGGAGTGCCCGTCCATGAATGCCCCGTTGCAGCCGTCGCGGTGGCGGGCGCGGGCCACTCGTCGCTCTCCATCGGCGCCGGTGGGCAGGTGCTGCGGCAACCAGACGTCGAACTCGCCCCTGCCGCCCAATCCTCCCTCCTCTCTTATGATTGGACGCCACGACCCGTCCTCGTTGTCGGCCAGAAAAATCTTCTCGGCGTGCCGGTGGAAGTCGCTCACCGGCGTGTAGCCGATGTACTCCGTGACGCCGTCCTTCCAGGAGTTGATCACATAATCGAGTGTTTGCTCCTTGTTTGGATACATGGGGCAGTTGTACACGTCCATTTCCCGGTAGTCCTCGTCCTCGTCCCCCTGACCGCCGATGTAGGGCAGAAACTTGACAATCCAAATACCACCATTGCGGGGGAATTTGCCTTCATTATCGTCGGTATACAACGTAAACGTCAGGCCGATTTGCTTAAGATTGTTGCGACACGTAACGCCCTTGGCCTGGTCGCGGGCTTTGCCCAGACTCGGCAGCAGAATGGCGAGCAGCAGGGCAATGATGGCGATTACCACCAGCAGTTCAATCAACGTAAATCCCGTTAGTCCTAAGGACTCCGCCGCAAGGCGTCCCTGCCTAAAGGCATCCATTACGGGACTTTCTGATAAAACTCCGGTGTTTTTTACGGACGTCTGTTTGGCTTCCCGCGAAGCGGGGTACCTCCCCGTGTCTTTCGGGAAATCTTCCGCTTTGG
>JBDRTM010000511.1:0-6961 GCA_043824065.1 Planctomycetota bacterium
CGATGAGATTGAGAATACCTTCCGGCTGCGGAAATCCGTGGGCGTATCTTCTTTTAAGTTATCCTCCAATCCTTTAATCAAAGTAGGTTTTTCACTGCCTTCGACCAGTTCCGGTGTCTCTTCAATTTGTTCCGTAGGCAGGACTGCATCTCTATTTGCTTCGCCTGACTGGTTGACCCCAGGCAGAACGTTAAAAAAAGAAGCTTGTAATCTCCGAAAAACTTTCTCATCGAAAGACGAGAAACTCAAAAGAAGCACAAAGAACGTCAACAGCAGTGTCATGCAATCACTGAAAGTTACCATCCATTCCGGTGCACCTGGAGCTTCATCGGGTTCTGCTTTTTTGCTCCCACGTCTCATTATACAGTAGCCTTTACTTCTTCCCGTCTGCCCTGTGAGATAAATGCCTGCATTTTTTCTCGAACAATGGTCGGGTTATCACCTTGTGCAATAGCGCAGATACCTTCTACAATCATCTCTATTGCGGTTGTTTCTGCTTTGGAATAAATCCCCAATTTACCTGCCAATGGGATAAAAATCAAATTTGCAGATAACGCACCATAAAAAGTAGTAAGCAAAGCTACCGCCATTCCTCCACCAATCGCGTCAGGTGAATCGAGGCTTCTGAGCATTTGCACCAGACCGATAAGTGTGCCTATCATCCCAAAAGCAGGTGCAGCCGCCCCCATAAACTCCAAAATCTTTTTGCCGGTCGAATGGCGGTTCTCAAGGTACTGAATCTCTATAGACATAAAGTCCCGAATTTGTTCGGCATCCCGTCCATCCACAAGCATCTGCAAGCCCTTGATGAAAAATGAATTGTCTAAGTTGGGAATCTCCTGCTCCAAAGCCAGCGCTCCGTCACGTCTATTGATGGCTGCGTAATTAACCATTTTTTGAATCAGCTCCGTCTGTGACGGTACCTTGGCAATAATCGTTTTCTTGACTATCGAAAATATTCCCAAAAACTGAGGCAGTGAAAAATGTATGAGCGTAGCACACAGCATACCTCCTATGGTGATGGCCATTGAGGGAATATGGATGAACATCTGCCAACCACCACCAGCAACTATGGCGGTTATAATGACCATAAAACCAAGCAGTATTCCTATTATCGTTGCAATATCCACAGGGCTAATTTCCTTCAACTACCTTTTTTAATCTCCGGGTCAAAAACGCCGCCAGCTTGGGCTCAGCAGTGGTTATTTCAGCCAACAGTTTGGCTTTGGTCCTCTCTGTCATATAGTAGAGAATCTTAACCGCCTCATCAAGGCCACTGCCCTGACTATCAACCTTGTCAGGTTGCGTTTGGCTCGCACACATACTAATAAATATCTTGCCTGCACTGGATGCATCCATCTTGTCATAGGTAGCTGATATTAATACCAGGTTGTCCTTCTCGGTCTGGGCAACCTCAAGCCTGCTTTTGAGCAGCTTATCGCGTTCATCCTTGAGACTGGTGACGATTAAAGTAAGCTCGACCCGCAGATCATTTAGGTTTTTAATGTCCTCCTTTAATGTATCCTGTGCCCTTTGCAATCTCTGTTCCCGCACCCCAAGGTCTTGCAGCTTATCGTTATACTCCTGCACTTTTTCCCGGACCTCAAAAACAAGATTCTTGAGCTGCTTTTCTGTCATAGCTTTTTTCTCTCTGTCGGAAGCCGTGCCAACAGCACCTATCACACCGACTCCCGGCTGGGGTAATTCCGGAACAGTCTCCACGGCGGCAGGTGTCGGCTGACCCGACTCATCGGGACCGCTTACCGAAGGTGGTTCAGTACGCCACCCCAAGACAAACGCTCCGGCAAAACTTGCCAGTCCCGCTGCTGCTGTGATTATTATCAGTTTCTTACTCACTGTTTTTCTCCTAACAAGACTTTTGCAAAATTTCAGCTCCTAACTTTACTTTGCGCTCTTCGAACAAATGAAACTGTAGCTCCCTCATCCAATTGTTTCTGCTCAAGTCTCTCTTGTTCCTTTATAAATTGCATCTTTGTTTCGGTTCGTAATTTTTCCAGGCCTTCTTTGAACCTTCTGAGTTTTAAGACTTCTGTAATTTTGGCTCTTTGTTGTAACTCCAGCGCTTTCACTTTATCTTCGAGTTTCTTAATCTGCTCATCACTTGCCGCTGAAAACTTTAGAAAAAATTCCTGCCTGCCTAATCGCTTCTTAGGATTTTCGCCGGTTAAACCATTAATTATATCCTCTAACATCTTCTGCTGTGTCAGCAGCTCGCATCGTGTCTCAGCTAACCTTCCCGTCAGCTCAAGCAATTCTGCTCTGGCTTTTTGTTCTTCCTTTTTCCTTATGTCAAGGACACGCTGTAACCGCCATACAAACCGTTTCATTTAATAGCCAATTCATTAAAGTGCCTAAAGTTCAAAGTGCCTAAAGTGCGGTTTTCGTTTAAGGTTGTCGATGCTCGTATCGATGCTCGCCCTGGAAACTCGAAGCTCGTATTTGCCGAGTTTCCAGCTTCGAGCTTCCAGTTTCGATACCAGCTTCGACAACGACAAACAAGCTTCTAAAACTGGGTAACTTTAGTTCACTTTAGCTCACTTTAGCTCACTTTAGCTCACTTTGCCTTATTGTACTTTAACGCCTAACAACTCGTCCCACGATTGGGTAATAGCAGTCAACTGCTTAATAGTTTCTTTGAAATCGGTCCTATCTCGAATAGGCTGAATAAGAAAGCTGTTTATCCTGTCAATCAAGGCTACCGCTCCGTCAATACGTCTATTGCTGCCGGACGAAAACGCTCCAATATTTATTAAGTCTTCAGCATCAATATAAATAGCGTATATTTCCTTGAGCTTCTGTGCGGCAAGTCTGTGCTTTTCGCTGACCACCGCAGGCATCAATCGGCTGACACTCCGTAAAATATCCACAGCGGGATAATGGTTCCTCTCAGCCAATTTCCTCGACAGAACTATATGCCCATCCAGCAGACTCCTGGCACTATCAGCCACCGGGTCAGCCAAATCATCGTTCTCTACCAGGACGGTCAAAATGCCTGTAATACTGCCGGTTTCGGCACAGCCTAAACGTTCGATAAGTCTCGGCATTAGTGAAAACACGCTCGGACAGTAGCCTTTTGTCGCTGGGGGCTCACCTGCGGCAAGACCTATTTGTCGCTGGGCCTGGGCAAAGCGAGTAAGCGAGTCCATCATAAACAAAACATTTTTGCCCTTGTCCCTGAAATATTCGGCAATTGTAACAGCTACGAACGCCGCCTTTACTCGCTGAATGGGGGGCGAATCCGAGGTGGCAACGACCACCACGCTGCGTGCCAAACCCTCTGCACCGAGGTCTCCCTCGAGAAATTCCCGAACCTCTCTGCCACGCTCGCCTATCAGCGCTACGACATTGACATTTGCCTCACTCGAATTGGCAATATCGCCAAGCAGAACACTCTTTCCCACTCCGCTGCCCGAGAAAATACCTACGCGCTGCCCCTTGCCAAAGGTTAATACGCCGTCCATCGACCTGATGCCCAAAGCCAAAGGACTGGTAATTTTCCCTCGGCTCAAAGGTGGCGGACTACTTGCATCCAACGCCTTCTTATCAGCGCCTGTTAACGGCCCTTTATTATCTATAGGTTCTCCCAATCCGTTCACAACTCTACCTAAAACACTTTCGCTTAGGGTAATATGGCGTGGAGTAGTGCGGGCGGTTACCGTATCGCCCGACGATATTCCATCTATATGCTCCAAGGGCAACAGGATAAGATGGTCATTCTGGAAACCTACCACTTCAGCCAACACACGCCGACCGTCACGGATCTGGATCCCGCAAAGCTCTCCTAAACCTATTGCCGGACCGGTAGATTCAACCGTCAGGCCGGAGACCCGAACCACAAAACCCTGACAATCCAACAAATTTACGCCGCGCAGCGCCGAGTGAAACTTCTCAAAATCAATCAAACTGTTACTAATCTCACTCGTAGCCATAACTCATTCTGCCTTTTTAAGTGCTTTACCAACTCTTTCCAGATGTTCGTTAATCAACGATTCGATTATTCCTTTTGGGCTCTCAAGCAGGCATTCAGCCCGCCCAATCTTTGGGTCAGAAACAAACTTAATGCCGGCTAAGTCGCCGTCTGCTTCATCCTGCTGTGCCTTCTGACATTGCGCATAGTCTTCATGATTCAAATGCACTACTATATCCTGGCGGGTCGGAGCATTTTTGAGTGCTTCTTTGACGATAGATTCTATTTCATATGCACCATCTTCTACTTTTTGCATCAAAATCTTTCTGGCGATTTCCACCGAAAGTTTGGCAATTTCCTCTTTGTGCTCGACAAATACTTTATCGTAATATTCGTTGAGCTTGGCAACCACGGCATTAAGTGCCTGGTAAGCCTGCGAAACAGCAGTTTTCTGAGCCTCCGAATCCTGTGTCAGAATCCGCTCGGCATTTGCTGCTGAATCGACTCCACCACGACCGGCGGAATCATCCATGATTTAGGCCGAGGCGATCGGCCTCTCAAGATGGACTGTAAGCGTCTGCGTCATTCTGTTACCGCCCTACTAATCTAAGTTTACCCTCCTCATTGGCATCTCGCAGCGGACCGACAACTTCTTCTCTGGCATCAAGAACTTCTTTTTCCAGCGGCTCCTGCATCAGTGAAATTTCTTCGTCAAGCATAGCCACCGCCCGCTCAGATATATTTGAGCGTATCTTTTGTATAATTTCTTCATCGGCTCCATAAAGGGCCACCGCCAATTTCCCAGGCTCGACGGATCGCAGCGCTTCCTGCATAGACCTGTCTGCTATTGACGAAATATCTTCCCACGTTATCATCAAACGCCTTACCATAGTGGAGGTTTCTTCATCATGTTTGCTGAGCTCATCAAGCATTCGGTCTCGCAGGTCTTTTTCCAGACCACTTAACACAATAGCCAGTTTTCGTAAAGTCTGCTCCGGTTTTTCCGGAAGAGCCTCTCCTTTGAAACTCTCCAGCCGTTCGCTAAATGTAAATGCGATCCGCTGCTTCACTTCACTGCCCACCAGTTCCGGATTCGTCATCCTGCACACAGCTTTAAGTCGAGCTTCTTCGCTCAAATGCGACAGGACTTCCTGGCTTTTCTTTGGAGCTAACTCTGACAGCACCACAGCTATCGTCTGTGGATGTTCACCTTCCAACGCAAGAACTAATTCGTCCGTGCTTGCCAAACGAATATTCATAAACAGGTCTTTATTTCCCGTAGCCTTTTTAACGCGGGATTGGATTTGCTCGGCCCTATCTTTGTCAAGGACACTCACAAGCATTTCGTCGAAAAAAGTTTTCATATTAAATCTATAAGTTTGCTTTTTTTTAAGTGAGCTACAGAACTCAAGGGCAACTTTCGCTTGTTCTCTGGCATCGCTCTGCTCCGAGGCGTCGATTCGGGCAAGCTCCATAGCAATCTCCTGAATATCTTCGGCGTCAAGTCCCTTGAGCAGCTCAGTGGCAGTCGCACCATCCAAACTCATCAACAACATCGCAGCTTTTTGTTTACCCGTCAACATCGCTTAGTTAATCCCTCTTTTGAATATTTCGTGCTAATATCTCTGGCGATTTTTACTACCGGCAATATTAGCCTGCAATTCTGTCAAGCATTGCATTCTTCTTCTATAAATGCAAGCTCACCTCTCTCATTCATTTCGCGCAAGACCCGGACAATTTCCTCTCTGGCTTGCTCAATATATTCCCTTTGGTAAGCTGACACAAGTAACGCTTGCTCATTCAGCACAGCAGCCATTGGCTCAGAGATATTGGATTTTATTTTCTGAACGAGCTTATTGTCGGCCTTGACCAATGCCAACGCTAATTTCTTTACGTCTATTCCTCTCAAGGCCTTCTGCAACGACCTGTCAGCAATTTGCGGAATATCCTCCCATACTATCATCAAGTCAGCTACTGTTTCACCAGCCTGCCTGTTTTTTCCCTGTATGGCGCCAAGCAGACCATCTCGAATCTCCTTACCCAGGTTTCTCAAAACAACAGCCAATTTTCTCAAAGACGGTTCAGACTGTGCTGGTAAAGGTCCGCCCGGGCCCCCGTTCTTGCTTTCGCAAGAAAGCACGGGGGTAGCAATAGCCTCAAGACGTCTGCAAACCACTTCTGCTATCCGGGTCTTTGCTTCGGCGCTCATAACCCCACAACTGCTCATCCTGTTGACAACACTAACTCGGATACCCCAGTCCAAAAAGCTGAGCACCTCCGAGTTTTTCTCCACCGGCAGTTCTGATAAAACCACCGCGGCAGTCTGAGGGTGCTCATTCTCCAGAATTGTTGCTACCGTTTTAGAGTCGGCGGAACGAATAGATATGAAAGGGTCGTCTTTGTACAGCAGTTCCTGTATTCCGGTCTGGATCTGCTCTGTCTTCTTATCACCTACGGTAATCTTCAATACTTCTTTCAGAAAGCCATTAAGGTGAAATCCCTTGTTAGCCGTAGGGTGGGGCTTGCCCCACCGAGATGATGCGGGTAGTTTTGTCCGGTGGGCTTTAGCCCACCCTATTCATGAAAGGCTGTCTGGTGTCAAGTAACATTTTTTCTTTTTCTTCATCTTTTGTTTTTTCAAACAAGCTCTTGCTATGTAACAATTTATCGATACTTGCAGTTCCATAACAGAGATGGTTGTCTGCTTAGAACCCAAGCTTTCATCACGGCAAAACTCCAAAATGCCCGTGACGTTTTTCACATTGAACAGCAATCTGTTCTTCGTCATTTTCTTATTCGTTCGTACACCGGAACAGGGCTCTATTCGGCCCACCTATTCATTTGTCCACATGGCTTCACCATGTCCATCGCCGAGAAAGCGGCGACTACACCATCTCGTCCGGTGCGGGCGGCCCAAATACAAAGAGGTCTCTATGCCGTCGAGGCATGGACCATAGGGTGCAAGAGCTGGCCCGTTTCCGAACGAGATTTCTTCTTATTGTTATTGCTGCCCGGACGAGCAGGTGGAACCGG